>JANOWB010000399.1:0-4632 GCA_031417695.1 Polaromonas sp. | reverse complement strand
ACTGAGCCAGCTAGGCGCATCAAGCGCGAAACCGTTGCATTGCAGCGTTGCCTTGCCCGCCTGGTTTTTATAGTGCGCGTTAAAAAAGTTCATGGTGGGCGTGCCAATAAACCCCGCCACAAACAAGCTGGCGGGCTGGTTAAAAACGTCCGACGGCGTACCGACTTGTTGAATGCGGCCCTTGTCAAATATCACGATTCGGTCAGCCAGCGTCATGGCTTCAACTTGGTCGTGCGTCACATACACGGTGGTTTTACCCAAGCGCTTGTGCAGCAAGGCGAGTTCAGCACGCATATGGCCGCGAAGCTTGGCGTCCAGGTTAGACAGTGGTTCGTCGAATAGAAAAACATCTGGCTCCCGCACGATTGCCCGGCCAATGGCCACGCGCTGGCGTTGCCCGCCCGACAGCTCCTTGGGTTTGCGGCCTAGCAAGTGTTCAATGTTCAATATTTGAGCGGCTTTGGCGACCTTCGCATCAATTTCGCTTTGCGGACGGCCACTTAGCCGCAACGCAAAAGACATGTTTTGCGCCACATTCATGTGCGGGTAAAGCGCATAGTTTTGAAACACCATGGCGATGTCTCTTGCCATCGGCGGCACGTCAGTGACATCGCGGCCGGCAATAAATATTCGCCCTTCAGTCACTGTTTCAAGCCCGGCAATCATGCGCAGTGTGGTGGACTTTCCGCAGCCAGATTCGCCCAGCAGCACAACAAATTCGCCGCCTGCAACAGTCAAATTCATTTCCTGCACGACCGTCACATCGCCAAAGCGCTTGGCGATGTTTTTTAACTCGAGGCCGTGGGTAGTCGTTGCTGTCATGTCCGTCTCTTTTTATCTTTTTTCCAGCGGGCGCGACGCGCCCCATCCGGTCAGTGGCTTGCGGTTGCCCGGGTGAATCAGGTCAGGTCCCCAGATCGCCTGATAAGTGTCAATCGCCAAGCCCCGCCGTTGGAGCACCGTAAAAGCAACTGCTAGAGCCAGCCACCACACGCAAAGCACCAGCAACATCCAGCGCGGCGCATCAACCAGTAGCAAGCCAGAAACAATAACGCCGATGGCCACCAGCACGGCCAGCCAGCCCAAGCTTTTGTGCAAATGTTCAAACACCAAACGCCGGCGCGTCATGTCGTAGTGGTCGCCCCGCAGTGCAATATCAGTCGGGCCGCCCTTGCTGCCGCGCAGCCACCCTGCGACTACCTGCACCCAAACCGCAGCAAATAAACCCCAACCCGCCCACGCATGCAGCTGCGTCGCCAAACCGGCCTGCGCGCCTTGGTTAAACGACAGCACCACACCTACAGACACTGCAGCAACGCCTGCATACTGCAACGCAAGATGCCCGTGCCACCAAATCTTGCTGTCAAGATCGGTTGGCCAGTTTTGCGACCGGGTCACCTTGAAGAACCGCGCCAGCAACGCACCCAGCGGCAACAAAATAGCCCAGCCCAAAACCATCATGCGGGCATGCCAAAAAGCCCACGGCGCAATGGAATGCTCATTGCTGCCGCTCAAGGGAGTTTGGAGCCAGTCGATCATTGCAAAGCACACCCACGGGTATTCAAGATAATTTTGTACAGCGATGTGCTGGCACACACGTACAGCTCGTTCCCCAGTGCGCCGCCAAAGGTGAGATTGCCCACTTTTTCTGGCACGTTGATGATCGCCAGCCTGGTGCCATCGGCGTGAAAAACCTGAACACTGTCGGCGCTGCTGGTGTAGACAAAACCGTGCTGGTCGACTTTGAAACCATCGGCCAAGCCTGGCTCAATCACTGCAAAAATTCTTGGGTTGATTAAACGCTGGTCGTCCGACACATCAAAGGCCACGATGTGATGATTACCGCTGCTGTCAGATCGCAATGCTGCCGAGGTGTCGGACACATACAGCATCGATTCGTCGGATGAAAAGGCCAAGCCATTGGGCTCTTCCAGAAAATCGCTGGCAATAAGCAATTCGCCCGTTGCGGGGTTGAATTTGAAAACGTAATTCGCGTCTAACTCGGGCGTGGCAATGTGGCCTTCACGATCCGACAAGATGCCGTAAGGAGGGTCGGTAAACCAGACCGTGCCATCACGCTTTACCACGATGTCGTTAGGCGAATTCAGTCGTTTGCCGTTGTAATGACTGACCACTACCTCGTCAGCCTCTGCCTCAAGCCCCGCGCCAAAACGCGTTCGAACAATTGCCCGCTGTCCGTGCGAACAATGCAACAACGCGCCGTCGTTTTCGCGTGCGTGGCCGTTGGTAAAGTCAATCTGATCGCGCCAAACCGTCATGCCCGTGTCGGCATGCCAGCGCAGCATGCGGTTGTTCGGAATGTCGCTCCACAGCAAGCTGTTGTCCTCACGCATCCATACGGGGCCTTCACTCCACACCGCACCCGTGCACAACCGCAGCAAGCTTGTCGCGCCTTCAGCGACAGGCCCAAACCTGGGGTCGAGCACGGTGATGGATGTCACACCATGCACTCTGGCACGGGGGTAAGCAAGGGCTGCCCATCAAAGCAGGCACGCAGGTTGGCCACGGCAAGATCAGCCATCGCACTGCGGGTGTGCGCAGTGGCGCTGCCAATATGCGGCGTCAGCACAACATGCGGCATTGCCCGCAAGCGCTCAGGCACCGTTGGCTCGCTTTCAAAAACATCCAGCCCGGCGCCTGCGATCACGCCGTTTTCAAGTGCTTCAACCAAAGCCGATTCATCGACCACCGAGCCACGCGCCACGTTGATCAAAATACCTTTTTTGCCCAGCGCCGCTAGCACCGGTGCATCGATCATTTTTAACGTGCTGGCGCCACCCGGGGTAATGATGACCAAAAAATCAACTTCGGCAGCCAGCGCCAGGCTGGTCGGCAGGTAGCGATACGCAACGTCCTTGGGGCTGCGAGAGGTGTACGCGATAGACATGCCAAACGCCTGGGCGCGGTGCGCAATAGCTTGACCGATTCGGCCCATACCCACCATGCCGACGCGCGCGCCAGACATTTTTCGCGCTAACGGCATAGTGCCACTTGTCCAACTACCGGCGCGCACGTACCGGTCAGCCGCGCACAGCTGGCGCGATGTGGCAATCATCAGGCCCAATGCCAAGTCGGCCACGTCGTCGTTCAAAACATTGGGCGTATGCGTCACCATAATGCCTCTTGACTTGGCAGCAGCAACGTCAATACCGTCATAGCCCACACCCATCACCGAAATTAATTTAAGCGCGGGCAAACGCTCAATCAGGTCGGCACGCAGCACTGTTTCGCCCTGCGCCGCAACGGCTTGAATCGTGGGGGCAAGTTTGGCAAACTCAGCGCTGTCCAGGTCAACGGGCCGGTCGTGCATGACAAACTGAGCGGCCAGTTTTTCAAAGTAAAGTGGGGCAAGTTTGGCGGCGGCCAGCACATTCATAGTAGACAGAAAACTCTCCTAAAGGTCATATGATTGACTATCATTCATCATATGATAGCGGTCAAATTTTCGGTAAAAATCAGGACAAACGCTTATGCGCGCGGACAAGAAAACCCTGATTGCCTGCCGTTAAATCTTTAGCGGTAATGCAACGGCCAGTTATTTTTAAACACCTTATCCACAAGACACAAATATGAATTCTCCAAAAATCGCGCTGGTCACGGGCGCAGGCAGCGGAATCGGTTTGGGCTGCGCAACTGCGCTGCTGCAAGCGGGCTGGCAAGTGGTGTTTACTGGCCGCCGACTGGACGTGCTGCAAGCGGCAATTGCCGGTGCTGGCGATGCAGGGCAGCGTGGGGTCGCTATCGCCTGCGATGTTTCAAAAGAGGAGTCAGTGACCGATTTGTTCAAAGCTATTTCAGCGCGTTTTGGCCGCCTTGACCTGCTCTTTAACAATGCAGGCATATCGGTACCCGCAACGCCACCTGATGAATTGTCGGCATCTGCATGGCGAGCAGCCGTCGACGTGAATTTGAATGGTGCGTTTTTCTGCTTGAGCGAAGCTTTCAAGATGATGCGCGCGCAGACGCCACAAGGCGGCCGCATCATCAACAACGGTTCCATTTCGGCGCACGCGCCGCGGCCGGGCTCTATTGCCTACACGGCAACCAAGCACGCCATCACTGGCCTAACGCGATCAGCCGCCTTAGACGGCCGGGCTTTCAGCATCGCCGTCGGGCAAATAGACATCGGCAACGTTGCGAGCGACATGACCGAGAAAATGGTCAAAGGCGTGCCGCAGGCCGATGGCAGCATCAAGCCTGAGCCGCGCATGGAGTTGTCTGCGGTGACGGACACGTTCATGGCCATGGCCAGCCTGCCCTTGTCGGCGAATGTGTTGTTTGCGACGGTAATGGCCACCAACATGCCGTTTGTTGGGCGGGGTTAACCGACCTTACTGGGGGCGAGCAAGCACCGCTTTGGGCAGGCGCTTAGGCATCAGCGCTGCTCAATGCCGTGAAGTCGATCTGCACCTTCATGGCGCGGCTTTTGTCGCCAGCCAGGGCAAACGCTGCTGTAGCCTGGTTAAAAGCCACGGTGTGCGAAATGACCGCTTCGCCGTCGATCAAGCCGCTGTTCAAAAAGCCAACTGCCACTGCGAACTCAGGATTAAAGCGGAACGTTCCGCGCAGCTCAATTTCTTTGGCAACCAGCATATTGAGTGGCAGCGTAAC
>JANOWB010000398.1:0-22746 GCA_031417695.1 Polaromonas sp. | reverse complement strand
AGCGCCCCACACTCATCACCTCGCTCACACCTGCGCCCGCGCCACCTGGCTTGGTGCGAAACACCGCGTAATTGGCAGTAGCGAGAATCACGCCCTCAGCGAAGCTTGAAACACTGGCTTGCCCCACCACATGGCGCGTGTAGTACGGCCCGTGGTAGATCGTCTGCGTAATGCCGTAAACGCGGTCTTGCATCATGGCGCGGCTTTCCAGGTCCATCAGGGCCAGCGGAAGATTACGTTCGTGGTTTTCTCGCGCCTGCAATGTGTAACGACCGTCCTCGGTAAAAAACAGCGGCCATTCCTCAAACCGCTTGCTGTCGAGCGCGTCGGCATACGCGGCGTTGAACTGGTTGATTTGGTGGTGCAGCAGCACCGCTTGAGTCGAGTCTGGCGTGTAGTTCATGGCACCACTCATAGCCCCACAACCTTGCGCCAATAGCTGTACATACTTCTGATCAAAGTTTCAGTCACCATGTGCTCCGTGCCCTCGGTGCCGGTGCCGCCCAGCTCGCACAGGGTGCTGCCTGCATGGCCCGCTTGTTTGAAGCCCCCTTGACTGAATTCAATCACCTCACCGTCGTCGGCGCTGACAAAACCCGCGGGGCCAAACAAGTTAGCTTGGCGCAGGCGGCGCTGGGTCATCTCAGGGGTATCGTCAGCAAACCCAAAATGCGTCCACACAAAGTCAAACTCGCCAGTACCGCGCGGCACGATGTGACGTGTGCTGAGCGAGTTGACTTGCTGCTGAATGATCAGACTGGGGAAAAGCGTGATCATGGTGACGGTTGGCGTGATGAGTGTGCCCGGGTGCGCCGGGTCGTCAGTCGTCCACCAGGCCTCAGGCACGACGTCTAGCAGGCGGTCATCGTGCAGCGTCATGTCGGCTTTAAAACTGGTGACGTTTTCAGTCACTGCAGCGCTTGCTGCCGCTTCATTGCGACGCGACAGCATGACCGCATGCCTGCCGTGCTCGTCCATCACCATGCGGCTTTTTTGGTCGGCGCGCCACAAGCCAAACGTCACAAACCAGGTGTGCAGCAGCCCCGGGTGATAGGGGTCTTTGATGTTTTCCATCATTAACTTCCAGTTGCCCGGTATGCGCTGGCGGTTAATGCCCAGCAGGGTCAAGGGCCGCGCACTACCGTCGGCCGCTTTGAAAATACGGTTAACCCACGGCATGATGCTGGGGCCCAGGTACTCTTCAATCGGCGGCGTTGCCTGGCTGAAGGTGGCAAACACCAAGCCGTGCAACACGGCTACCCGCAGTTTGGTCAGGCCGTGGTTTTTGACATCAAAGTCAGCCGGCATGCCGCCGTGAATCGTCTCTCCATCTTTAACGCCGTCTTTGAACGGCAGCCCGGCCAAGTCGCCATTGAGCTTATACGTCCACTGGTGGTAAGGGCACACAAAGCTGCGTGCATTGCCATGCGGCGTTTGGCAAAACCGCACACCGCGGTGCGCGCAGCGGTTTTCAACAACCCGAATGCCGGTGTCAACCGTGCGGTCTTTGGGCGCCACCCGGTCGCGCACCATCAGCACCTGGCGCTCGCCTACGTGGCTAAGTTTGTAGTCACCCGTGTTGGGGATTTCAACTTCAAGCCCAACGTAGCACCAATGGTCGCCGTAAAAAATGGCGTCCAGCTCCTTTTGGTACAGCTGGGCATCGGTATACGCCCAAAACGGCACGCGACTGGTTCCAGAGCCTTGCCATTGCGGCGTTTCAATGCTTGACGTGGTGGATGCGTCCATACTTTTTAGAAACCTTTAAAACCTGTGAAAGCAGCAAATTGAATCCTAAGTATGCTTACCAGTTTTGTCAAATCAAACTTTAGCCACCGTCTTGCGCCCCGCCTTCCAGGCGCCATAAATCACCACCAGGCCGGGTATCAAAATCATTGCCCAAATGATTTTTTCAAGGTTAGCTTTCACAATCGGGATATTGCCAAAAAAGTAACCTGCAGTAATGATGCCGCCCACCCACAGCGCGCCGCCCACCACATTGAAAAAAGTGAACTTGCCGCGGTTCATTTCGGACACACCCGCCACAAAAGGGGCAAAGGTACGCAAGAACGGCGCAAACCTGGCCAGCACCACGGTGATGCCGCCATAGCGCTCGTAAAAGGCGTGCGACTTGTCAAACGCGTTTTTGTTAAACCACTTTGAGTTGGGCCAGCTAAACACCTTTGGGCCAAAGTGCCGGCCTATGCTGTAGTTGCACTGGTCGCCCAGCACAGCGGCGGCAAACATCACGCCTATGGCTAACGGGTAGCTCATCAAGCCCACGCCGCACATCGTGCCGACCACAAACAGCAGCGAGTCGCCGGGTAAAAATGGCATCACCACCACGCCGGTTTCCACAAAAATAATCAAAAACAGCAGCGCGTAGACCCAGGCACCGTAGCTGGCGACGAAGGCTTCCAGGTATTTGTCGACATGGACAATAAAGTCCAATAAAAACGTGATGATTTCCATGACCGCATTTTGACAGCAGTTACCCGCGGCCCAGCCTTTAAAATCTGCATCAGTGACTACCCCGCCCCGCCGCCCCATTTGTGAACTGCCCGACGAGCTGATCAGCCAGATTGCTGCTGGCGAGGTGGTCGAGCGCCCAGCATCGGTGGTGCGCGAGCTGGTCGACAACGCGCTGGACGCGGGTGCTACGCAGATTACCGTGCGGCTGTTGGCGGGCGGCGTGCGCCTGATTGCGGTTGAAGACGACGGCGGCGGTATTCCCAGAGCCGAACTGCCGGTGGCCCTGCGCCGCCACGCCACCAGCAAAATCAGCTCACTGGTTGACCTTGAATCTGTAGCCACTATGGGCTTTAGGGGCGAGGCGCTGGCCGCCATCAATTCGATTGCCGATATGAGCGTAACGTCGCGCACGCCTGGCAGCGACCACGCCTGGCAACTCGATGGCCGAACCGGCGAGCTCCATGCCGCCGCCCGCAGCCTGGGTACCACAGTGGAAGTGCGTGAGCTGTTTTACGCAACGCCCGCGCGCCGCAAATTTCTAAAAACCGATGCCACCGAGCTGGCGCATTGCATTGAGGCGGTGCGCCGCCACGCGCTGGTGCGGCCCGATGTCGCCTTTGCTGTATGGCACGAAGGCAAGCTGGCCGAGCAGTGGCGTGCGTGCTTAGGAGATGACAGGCACAGTCAGCGCCTGGCCGACGTGCTGGGGCAAGATTTTGTAGCGCAATCGGTGCTGGTTGACTACCAAAGCACGGCTATTCGGGCAGACGGTACGCCGCTGGTGCGGGTGCGTGGCCGCGCGGGCGTGCCTGGCGCGGCTCGCTCGCGCCCGGACCAGCAATTTGCATACGTCAATGGCCGTTACGTGCGCGACAAGGTCATCACGCACGCGGCACGCTCAGCTTATGAAGACGTGCTGCATGGCCATCGCCAGCCGGTGTATGCGCTGTATATTGATATTGACCCCAGCCGAGTTGATGTGAACGTGCACCCGACAAAAATCGAAGTGCGATTCAGGGACAGTCGCGAAGTACACAGTGCGGTGCGCCACGCGGCTGACAACGCGCTGGCGCTGCCTCGGTCAGCGCAGGCGCAAAGCCCGGTATTGGCCGTAAATAAAGTGGCAAATGCAGGTTTTACCCAATCAATACGGGCGCAAGCAGCTATTCCTTTTATAGCTAATACGCCGGGCTATGTAGCCGACATTGAAGCGACCTGGCCCGTTTTCGCATCGTTTGCACCGTCCCCAACGCTAGCCCCCAACCCTGCGCCCGCGCCGGTAACCGACTGGCCATTGGGCCGGGCCATTGCGCAGCTGCAAGGCATTTATATACTGGCTGAAAACACGCAAGGCCTGGTTGTGGTCGACATGCACGCCGCACACGAACGTATCGTGTACGAGCACCTTAAAACGCAAATGGACACCGCACGCATTGCGAGCCAGCCGCTGCTCATACCCGCTACCTTTGCCGCGAGTGCGCAAGAAGTTGCCACTGCCGAAGCCAACCAGGACGTGCTGGCAACGCTGGGGCTAGACATTGCGCCGTTTTCACCCAAAACACTGGCCGTAAGAGCCGTGCCCACGTCGCTGGCGCGTGGCGATGCAACCGAGCTGGCGCGCAGCGTGCTCGCCGAGCTGGCCCAGCATGACGCCAGCACGGTGGTGCAGCGTGCGCAAAACGAATTGCTGTCGAGCATGGCTTGTCATGGCGCAGTGCGGGCCAACCGCAAGCTGACTATTGAAGAAATGAACGCCCTGCTTCGGCAAATGGAAGCCACTGACCGGTCGGACCAGTGCAACCACGGCCGCCCAACGTGGCGGCAAATCAGCGTGAAAGAGCTTGATGCACTTTTCATGCGCGGCCGCTGAACTTTTACGGCTCGCACCGGCTCTATCGGCGTCATGAAAAAACTACCCCTGATCACTGCAGCGCTGATAATCACGGCGCTTTTTGCTGGCTGCACCACACTCGACGAAAAGCAGCGCGCCTGGATTTTTCAGCCCAGCGACCGCTCTTGGGGCGGTGGCCTGGCCGCGGCTGAGGGTATGCAGGAACTGTGGATTCCTTTAGCAGCATCGGCAACCTCCACCGAACCCGCAAAAGCCGCCGAGCCAGCCGATGCCAAACTTCACGGCCTGTGGCTGCCGTCCGTTAAGCCTAACGCACCTGTGCTGCTGTATTTGCACGGCGCCCGATACAACGTGACCGGCTCGGCGCCGCGCATTCGCCGCATGCAAGAGCTCGGCTTTTCAGTGCTGGCCATTGATTACCGGGGCTTTGGTAAAAGCAGCCCCGGTTTGCCATCAGAAACGACCGCCTACGAAGACGCCCGGGCCGCGTGGAACTGGCTTGGCCAGCAGTACCCCGAGCAAAAGCGCTACATTTTTGGCCATTCGCTGGGCGGCCCGATTGCAATTCATCTGGCAGCAGAAGTCAACGACGAAAGCGGTACGCTGGTTGAAGGTACTTTCACATCGATTGCCGATATCGTCAGCACGTCTAAATGGGGTTGGGTGCCGGTGTCTTTCTTAATCACGCAGCGGTTTGAGGCAGTTAAAAGAGTTGCGCAAACCGGCTCGCCTTTACTGGTGGTGCACGGCGCTGACGACCAGCTGATTGCCCCCGCGCTGGGCCGCAAACTGTTCGACGCTGCGGCAGAACCAAAAATGTTTGTGCTGGTGGAAGGGGGCTCGCATCACAACACCAACCTGGTCGGCCTGCCGCAGTACCGCGACGCTCTGGCCAAGCTTTTCGCGCTTAAGTAGGCGCGGCTACTGCGCTCAGTTTCCAAGGCCACTCAAAAGGCCTGCGGTGGGCAGCCGGTTGGCCGGGTTAAGCTTCCTTCTTCTCGCCTCTTTTGCTCTGCCCGACTTTGTCACACTCCCCCATCGAATCAACGCCCAGCCAGCCCATGCCGCAAAGTCTGGTGGTGCTCGTGCTCGCTTTGCTGCTGGGTATTCAGCCCGTCACCACCGACTTGTACCTGCCCGCCCTGCCCGCTTTAACTGCCGGTTTCGGCGCCAGCATGGCCCAAGCACAGCTCACCCTCAGCGCGCTGCTGCTGGCGTTTGGTTGCTCGCAATTGGTGTGGGGCCCGCTGTCTGACCGCTTTGGCAGGCGGCCGGTTTTGCTGGTCGGCCTGGCCGCTTACGTGGCGGCATCAAGCGGGGCCACTTTTGCCGCCACGATGGATTTACTGGTTACCTGGCGCATTGTGCAAGGCGTAGCCATGGGCGCTGTCGTGGTGTGCGCACGCGCCATTGTTCGTGACTTGTATGAACCTGTTGAAGGGGCCAGGGTCATGTCTAAAGGCCTTACGGGTTTGGGCGTGTTGGCCTGCTTCAGCGCGCCAGTGGGCGGTGTAATCGCAGCGTTTTTTGGCTGGCGTTATGCGCTGTTTGCACTAGCCGTGTTTGGCTGCGTTGCGTTGGGCATGGTTGCCTTACGCTTTAAAGAAACGCTGGCTCTCAAAAACCCGACTGCCTTGCGGCCTGCAACGCTGATTAGCGTTTGGCGCAGCATATTGGGCAGCCGGACTTTTCTTGCTTATTCGGCTTTGTCGGCAAGCTCTTACGGCGGCTTGTTCACGTTTTTGGCTACTTCGTCATTTATATTTATTCAGGTGCTGGGCCTTAGCAATACGGCCTATGGCGGGTTGATGTTTATTAACTCACTTTTTTATATATTCGGTACTGTTTTATGCCGCCGCTTGCTACCGCGGTTTGGCGTACAAAAATCGGTGGCGCTAGCGGGCGTGTTGACATTGGCAGGGGGCTCATCCATGGGGTTGTTGGCGCAATTTGGCGTGAGCAACGTGTGGGCCATCATGGTGCCGCAAGCTATTTTCATGGTCGGCCACGGCATTCATCAGCCTTGCAGCCAAAGCGGCGCCATTGGTCCCTTTCCAAACGCCGCAGGCGCAGCGTCTGCCGTGAATGGTTTTGGCATGATGCTGGTCGCGTTTGCAGTCGGCGCGTACCTGGGCACGCACATGGACGGCACAGTCAAGCCGCTAACGCACGGTATCTGGTTTTGGAGCGTCGCTATCGCACTGGTGGCGTGGACGCTGGTGCGCCAGTTTGGCGGGCAAAGCAGTACCGCTACAACCGCTGCGTTGGTCAAGCCATGACTGTGGCGGCGCACCTGCGTGTGATCTGCCTGGCGGGGCCAACCGCTGCAGGTAAAACCGCAGCGGCCCTCGCCATAGCTGCGCACCATGACGTTGAAATCATCAGCGTTGACTCCGCTCTGGTCTACCGCGGAATGGACATTGGAACTGCCAAGCCCACCGCTGCAGAGCTAAGCGCTGCACCGCACCACCTGATCAACATTCGTGACCCTTTGAATGCTTACAGCGCTGCAGAATTTGTCAACGACGCCGAGCGTTTGATTGACGACATAACAGCACGCGGCAAACTGCCTTTGCTGGTAGGCGGCACCATGCTGTATTTCAAGGCGTTGTTTGACGGGCTAGACGACATGCCCAAGGCTGATGCAAGCGTGCGTGAAGAAATCGCATTGCAAGCCGCGCAAAAAGGATGGCCAGCGCTGCATGCCGAGCTGGCGCTGATAGACGCTGTAACGGCTGCGCGCTTGTCGCCCAATGACTCCCAGCGTATTGCACGGGCGCTGGAGATATACAAAATATCAGGCCAGCCGATGTCGAGCTTTCATCGCCAGAGCGCTACTGTAAATATAGCTGCTCGCGCCCGTAAAATAAGCGCTGCAGACCTTATTAGCCTGGAACCCGACGCTAGAAGCTGGCTGCATGACCGCATTGCCCAGCGCTTTGATGCAATGCTGGCTGGCGGATTTATGGATGAAGTCAAGGCGCTGTATGCCAGATTTTCCGGAGGCGACTTGCATGCCGATTTGCCGTCCATGCGCTGCGTGGGCTACCGCCAGGCGCTCGACGTACTGCGCGGCTTGTCGCCTGCGTCAGAGCTGCGCGACAAAGGGATTTTTGCAACGCGCCAGTTGGCCAAGCGGCAAATCACCTGGCTGCGTTCGATGCCAGCGCGCAGCGTGGTTGCCTGCGACGCGCCCGATGCCATTGCACGCGTCCTAGAGCTCGTAAAAGAAAAACTTCAATGACTTTGCAAATCAAAAACTTGACTAAACGCTACGGCAGCACTGCTGTGTTTTCCAACGTCACCTTGAGCGTGGCGCCGGGCGAATTTGTGGCAATTGTGGGGGAGTCAGGGGTGGGTAAATCGACCCTGCTGAACTGCATGGCCGGGCTGGACACGTGGGACGAGGGCAGCGTGGCGCTGCAAGGCGTTGACCTTGGCACCTTGAACGACGACGCGCGCGCCCTGCTGCGCAGGCATCATGTGGGTTTTGTGTTTCAGGCGTTTCACGTGCTGCCGCATCTGGATGTGGCGCAAAACGTGGGGCTGCCGTTGATGCTGCTTGGCAAAGCTGATGGGAATGCGGTGGCCAGCATGCTTGCGTCAGTTGGGCTGGAAGGTTTGGGCGGGCGGCTGCCGCAGCAGCTCAGTGGTGGGCAATTGCAGCGGGTGGCCATTGCGCGCGCGCTCATTCACCGCCCTGGCCTGCTTCTGGCTGACGAGCCTACCGGCAACCTTGACCCCACCACCGCCGCCAAAGTGCTGGATGCGCTGGTGGCGCAAACCCGCCAGCACGGCGCCGCACTGGTGCTGGTTACTCATTCTGAAGCTGCAGCCGCCCGGGCTGACCGCGTGCTGCATTTAAGCAGCGATGGTATTCATGATGGCGCCAGCAGCTAGCCAACGGGTCAAGCCTGCCGCGTTGCTTGGCCAACTGCTGCGGCAGCTGTCATGGCGAGAGCTGCTCCACCACCCGTGGCGCAACGCGGCAGCAGCTGTTGCCGTGATGCTGGGCGTGGCGTTGGCGTTTTCTACGCATTTGATCAATGCGTCAGCGCTGAGTGAATTTTCAAGCGCTACCCGCGCCATCAATGGCCAGAGCGATCTTGAACTCCGCGCGGTGCGCAGCAGTTTTGATGAAGCCTTTTTTGAGCGCGCGGCCAATTTACCGGGCGTATCGGTCGCCAGTCCCGTGCTCGAATTGTCCAGCACCGCTATCACTGCAGGCGGTAAGCGTGTGGCGCTGCGCATTGTGGGTGTCGATGCTTTGGTGGTTGCGCAAATTGCCCCCAGCCTGATGCCCGTGCCAGCCAAGCAAAGTGACGGCAACCGCTTTGCCTTGTTTACCCCGGGCACGGTATTTTTAAACCCGGCTGCCAGAGCCGCCTTGGGCATTGATTCAGGCAGCGAAAAATTCAAGCTGCAAAGCGGGCTGCAATTGATAGACGTAACTGCTGCCGGCAACGTGGCGGCGGGCGGCGGTGCGCTGGCGGTGATGGACATTGGCGCCGCGCAAGAGCTGTTTGACAAGCGCGGGCAGCTTTCGCGCATTGACCTTCGTTTTGACGCAGGCGCCGACCGTGCGGCGTTGATGAAAACGCTTAACTTGCCGACAGACGTTACCGCTGCCGAGCCGCAAGACGCGGCCGAGCGGGTCAGCAACCTGTCACGGGCTTACCGCGTTAACTTGACCGTGCTGGCGCTAGTGGCACTTTTTACAGGCGCTTTTTTGGTGTTTTCGGTGTTGTCGCTGAGTGTCGCCAAACGTGCGCAGCAGTTTGCGCTGCTGGGTGTACTGGGCTTGACTGGGCGTGAGCGGCTGGCGCTGGTGATGGCCGAATCAGCCTTGCTCGGCGTGGTGGGCAGCGCTCTGGGTGTGGTGCTGGGCACCGCACTGGCTGCGCTGGCCCTGCGGGTGCTGGGCGGCGACTTGGGCGGTGGCTATTTTGCGGGCGTGGCGCCTACGCTTCAATTTAGCGCAGGCGCGGCGCTGGCGTATGGCACCTTGGGTGTGGCGGCAGCTTGCGTGGGTGGCTGGTGGCCAGCACGGGCTGCGCAAAAGCTGGCCCCCGCCCAAACACTCAAAGGCCTGGGCGCCGCCACCAGTCAAAGCAAAGGCCATTGGCTCAGCTTCACGCTAATCGCCACGGGTAGCTTGCTGGCCTATGCGCCGCCTATAGCGGGCGTGCCGCTGGCCGCGTACGTGTCGGTCGCGCTGCTGCTGGTCGGGGGCATTACCGCGCTGCCGTATTTGATTGCTTTGCTGTACGACCGCGCCAGCCCCTATGTTGCGCACGCGCTGCTGCCCATGCTGGCCGTGGAGCGGGCCCGGCGCGTGCGGGAGAGCGCAGCGGTAGCCGTGAGCGGTGTGGTGGCTTCGCTCAGTTTGGCAGTGGCGCTGACAGTCATGGTCGCCAGCTTTCGCACATCGGTCACGCAGTGGCTGGACGTGATTTTGCCCGCAGACCTGTATGCGCGTACTGCGTCAGCCTCTACCACCGGCGGCGCTGGTGAGGCGATTTTTTTGACGCCCGAATTTGTTGCGGCGGTTACTGCTGTGCCGGGCATTGAACGTGTCAGTACGCTGCGCACAACCCAGGTGCTGCTCGACCCCAAGGCACCCGCCGTGGCGCTGATTGCGCGCGACATAGGCGAGCCTGCCAAAACTTTCCCGATGGTGGGCGACGCACTGCCCGTGCCAGCAGGCTACATCGGCATTTATGTGAGCGAGGCGATGGTAGATTTATATGGCGCGCGGCTAGGGGCTGTTTTTGTGCCTTTTTCAAAGCCTTTTAGTGCTGTAGCCCAAGAATTACGGGCGCGAGCAGCTCCTGAAGATATAGCAAACAAAAGCGCGGCGTCAAACGCGGCTTCAACCAGCGCAGCGCCGCAATTCTTCGTGGCCGGTATCTGGCGCGACTACTCGCGTCAGTTCGGCGCAGTGGCGATGGCTAGTGCCGACTTTGTTCAATTGACGGGCGACAACCGCATCAGCGACGTTGCGATCTGGCTCACTCCTGACGCAATAGCCGGCGCAAAAACCGGCGAAGTTGAAAGCGCGGTGCGCGCCGCCGCCGACAAGCAAGCCGGCGCCGGCTCGCTGATTGAGTTTGCATCGACCGCGCAAATACGCGCGATATCTTTGAAGATTTTTGACCGCAGCTTTGCCGTGACGTACTGGCTGCAAGGCGTGGCCATTGCGATTGGCCTGTTTGGTGTGGCGGCAAGTTTTAGCGCGCAAGTGTTGGCAAGGCGAAAAGAGTTTGGTTTGCTGGTGCATTTGGGGCTAACGCGCAGGCAAATTTTGGCGGTGGTAGCCGGAGAAGGCGCGGCGTGGACATTGATTGGCAGCGTGGCTGGCTTGGGGCTGGGTTTGGCGGTGTCGCTCGTGCTGGTGCACGTGGTGAACCCGCAAAGTTTTCACTGGACGATGGACCTGGTTTTGCCCTGGCTGCGTTTAACTGGCCTGTGCGCCCTGGTGGTGGCGGCGGGTACATTCACGGCTTGGGTAGCGGGCCGCGCCGCGGCAAGCAAAGATGCCGTGCTGGCAGTCAAAGAAGACTGGTAGCCAGAGATCGATAAAAAGTAAAGGCAGCTGCTAGAACCTTCGCCCTAACCCGCGGCTGAACGGGCTACATCAGCTTTCATTTGCTCACCAATGTCATGGCTTTGACTCGCCAGCTTCATCAATACAGCGCATTCGCGGCTTAACATGAAAAGTCCATTACCAATGAGGACTTCATCATGTCAATGGCTACTGATCACCCGTCGGGTCACACGGTTCCCGTGTACCGCATTGAAAGCCGCGACCCGCTGCTGGGCCATCTGCTTCCCACTGAGCACCGCAAAACACTATTCGGTAACCGTTCACTCGCCGTGGCGATTGCCGTTAAAAGCGTAGAAGACCCCACGCGCCAACAAGTGCGCGTGGTGCATGTACCCAGCGGCGAAATCGTTTTTGAGACCCAGCCCGCGCCGTTGTTGTGACGCCTAAATCGAGGCTTGCAGCCTGAGATTGGTATAAAACCCGCAGCAGCTGGCTTGGCTTGGGGTAGCTGCGAGAATCAGGCATGACCCATGAGCAAACTGACAAAGCCCAACAAGACGCGTGGCTGAATGCCGCCATTGCCAAAGTTGAGGCCGACTACCAACGCAGCGCCGACACGCACTTGATTGCACTGCCGTTGCCCGCGTTTGCCGCGCGCGGCATCGATTTTTACCTTAAAGACGAGTCCACCCACCCTACCGGCAGCTTGAAGCACCGCTTGGCGCGTTCGCTTTTTTTGTACGCGCTCTGCAATGGTTTGATTCATTCCACATCCACCATTGTTGAAGCATCCAGCGGCTCAACCGCTGTCAGTGAAGCGTATTTCGCAAGGCTGCTGGGCTTGCCTTTTATTGCGGTGATGCCGCGCAGCACGTCGTTAGAGAAGATCGCACAAATCGAGCTGTATGGCGGGCGCTGCCACCTGGTTGACGGCGCCGCTTTGGTGTACGACGCGGCAAAGGGCATTGCTGCGCAAACTGGCGGGCACTACATGGACCAGTTCACCTATGCCGAACGCGCCACCGACTGGCGCGGCAACAACAATATCGCCGAAAGCATGTTTAGCCAGATGCAGCGCGAACGATACGCTTTGCCCCGCTGGATCGTGGTGGGCGCAGGCACGGGCGGCACCAGCGCAACCGTAGGCCGCTACATCAGGTACCAACGACACCACGGCCCGCACTGCATGCTGGCTGTGGCAGACCCGACTGGCTCAGTATTTAGCGAGTACCACCGAACGGGCGACACGGCGCTGATTGGCGCAGGCTCTCGCATTGAGGGCATTGGCAGGCCGCGCGTAGAGGCCAGCTTTGTTCGCACCGTCATTGACCGCATGGTCGAAGTGGAAAACGCTGACTCAGTTGCCGCCATGCAAGCCCTTACCGATGTACTGGGGCGGCGCGTGGGGCCATCAACTGGCACCAACTTTTATGCCATGCTGACGCTGGCCCATGAAATGCTGGCGCGCGGCGAACAAGGCTCAATTTTGTCGCTGCTGTGCGACTCTGGCGAGCGCTATTTGGCCAATTACCATGACGACACTTGGGTGGCCAGCCATGTTGGCTGCTGCCAGGCAGCGCAGCAACGTATCGCACAGCTAATGCAAGTATGACCCCACGCATCAATTCCATTCGGCGCGCCCTGCTGCTAAGCGGTGCGGCGGCGTTAGCGCCTTGGCCCAACCCAGCCAACGCCCTGCCCCCAAAAACACTGGTGTTCCCGCGTGACCGGGGCGCGCACCCCGACTTCAACACGGAGTGGTGGTACATCACCGGCAGCGTGGCGGCGGGGGCGCGGCAGTTTGGCTTCCAGCTGACGTTTTTTCGATCACGCGTTGCCAGCACACAAAATCTGACGTCGAAGTTTGCGGCCAAGCAACTCATGTTTGCGCATGCCGCCGTCACAGATGTGGAGGGCAAAAAATTGCACCACGACCAACGCATTGCGCGCGCCGGTTTTGGTGTGGCTGTTGCCAGCGAGCAAGACATGGCGCTCAAGCTGCGCGATTGGTCCTTGCGGGCAGAGGGTAAAAAGTACGCGGCTGAAATCAATGCGCAAGACTTTGGCTTGCAACTGGAATTGAACGAAACCCAAAACGTATTGCTGCAAGGCACACAGGGCTTGTCACGCAAAGGCCCCCTGCCTGCCCAGGCCAGCTATTACTACAGCCAGCCGCACCTGGCAGTCAGCGGCAACCTGCGCCTCAAAGGCCGCACCTTTGACATCACCGGCACTGCGTGGCTAGACCACGAGTGGAGCCAATCCATTTTGGCGCCCGGCGTCGTTGGCTGGGACTGGATTGGCATGAACCTGGAAGACGGCAGCGCGCTGACTGCTTTCCGGCTGCGCAGCAAAGAGGGCGAGGCGGTGTGGGACGGCGGATCGTTCAGATCGCCCACCAACAGCCTGTACGTTTTTAGCAAAGGTGAGGTGATCTTCAAGCCCACCCGCCAATGGAAAAGCCCGCTCACGCAAATCACTTATCCCGTCGAATGGATAGTGCGTACACCGGCAGACTTTTACACCGTCAAAGCGGTTATCGACAGCCAGGAACTCGACAGCCGGCAGTCGACAGGGTCGATTTATTGGGAAGGGCTGAGCGGGCTTTTCAACAGCAACGGCCAAAAAGTTGGCACGGGGTATTTAGAGATGACTGGCTATGGACAGCCGTTGCGGATGTGATGCTGTGTATGCGACAAGTGGCCAAGTAGCCAAGTAGCCAATAGTTGCGCTATTGAATAAACTTGCTATCAATACCGAAGCTGGTTGCGCCCGTATCCATTGGATCTAAAGCACTTTTTACACGGCGGTACGCAGATTTTTGAACCGTCGACCTATCTAAAAAATTCACGCGTCACAAGTAGCGTCGATTCTTCAGGCAGACAAAGCGTTCAGCGGCGTTAAGTCGTTGTTGCAAAAAAATCGTGCCGCTACAAAGGCAGCAAACCGGAGTCTTCTAAACGCAGCTTTCGCATGTCGAGCCCGATCTTTTTCATGCCGGCTTGCGTTGCACTGGCCATGCGGGCAATCGCCTCGGTTTTGCCCTGCTTGAGGTAAGCCTGGTAATTTGCCTTTTGCACTACCAGAGGGTAAGCGAGCTGCTCAAACGCACGCTGGCGTTTGTCGTTGCTCATCGAGCTCCATTGGCTAGAAGCGGCCATACTGACGCGCAATTGTTCTGCAATGCCAGCATACTGCTGCTGGGTGGGCAGTGGTTTTTGGTTGGCTACTGCCCATGATTGCCCATACCAAAACGCCAGCACGCTTGGCATTGCGCCGCTGTCGAGCTTTTGCAGTTGCACCAAGCCAGCAGCGACTTGCACCAAGTCAGTTTGCTGCAACATCGAGCGCATGTCTGCTGCATCTGCGGCGGTCATTTGTTTGGTGAAGTCCGCCAAAAACTCGTCGCGCAACTGGTTTGAAAGTTCTTTGTCTCGTTCATAAGGCAGCGGATTGTTGTTGGCGCTTGCTCGCCCAGCGTTGCGCCCGGCTGCGGCTTGAGTGGGCTTGGAGTCCGGCGCCTTCGCTTGTGGCTTGCCAGATGGTTTTTTATACTGCTGATCAAAAATTGGCGGATAGTTGTTTTGGTTAAAAGCAAATGCGCCAGAATCGTAGTAGCTGTACTGGGCTCCAGCCACCTGCGAGACAAGCAGCGTGACGCAACCAAATACCCAAGTCGCAAGAGGAGCACGCTTTTGAAGTTCTGACATGTTTAGCGCCTTTGAAGATTTTCTAAATCGGGGTGACTTTCCACAAAGTCAGATTTTCAGAGAGAACAAAAGAACCCCTGTAAAAAAACGTGTCAAGTGCTCAGGCCGACGCACCAAACAGTGCGGCATTAGCGTTTCAATGCCTTGCGATTACCGATGACGAGCTTGATAAACGGGCGGCAGCAGCTCAAATAAACGTTGGGCCTAAGCCCAAAGCACTTGCATCGCCCGCAAAAAATCATCAGCTAAACCGTGTGAGTTTTCAACGCGGCCAGCTTGAACGACTGACCTACCCGCTACGTACACCTCGCTAATTCGCGCGTCGGGACTTGAGAAAATCATGGCGTCCAGCAGGTAATCGTCAGGCACGCCCAGCATCGATGGCGACGTGATGTCTACAACTGAAAAATCTGCACGATTGCCTGCAATCAAGCCTCTAACTGACTGCCCGCAAGCTGCAGAGCCGCCAGCCAACGCAGCGTTAAACAGTGCTGCCGCGGTGCTAACCTGCCCAGACGATGCCGCCATCACATTGCGCTGCCGCAGCGCCAAGCGCTGTGAATACTCGAGCAGGCGCATCTCTTCTTGCCAGCTGCGGGTGGTGTGGCTGTCTGAGCCTATTGACCAGTTACCTTGCGCCTTGGCATAGGTTGACAAGTCGAAAATGCCGTCGCCTAAATTTGCCTCGGTGGTGGGGCACAGCACGATGGATGCGCCGCTGGCTTTAATGCCTCGCAGCTCTGCCGGCGTAGTGTGTGTGGCGTGCACCAGGTTCCAGTTTGCATCTACATCCGCGTGGCGAAGTAGCCATTCAACAGGTCGCTGCCCAAGTGTGTCCATGCAATCGGCAACCTCGCCGGTTTGCTCTGCAACGTGAATGTGGACGGGCTTGTTGTTGGCATTGGCGTACGCGGCAACTTCTTGTAACGCGCCTTGCCCTACGGCGCGCAGGGAATGCAAGGCCAGGCCGGTGTTGACTAGGTTGCAACCAAACTGCTTTTCAACGCTTTCGCAGGTTTTGAAAATGGAGTCGGGCGTTGACGAAAATCTTTGTTGATCATCGCGTAAGCTCGTTGCCGAAAATCCGGAGCGCATGTAAAGCGCAGGCAGCAGCGTGATGCCGATGCCCACGCAATGGGCGGCGCGCACCAGCGCAGATGACATCTCTAGCGGGTTGGCATACGGTTTGCCCAGGCTGTCGTTATGCAAATAATGAAACTCGCACACCTGTGTGTAGCCCGCTTTCAAGAGTTCGGCATAGAGCAGCGCTGCAATAGCTTCCAACTGACCGGGTGTGACACGCTGGGCAACGCTGTACATGCGGTCGCGCCAGCTCCAGAAATTGTCTTGGCCGCCAACCGCTCGCTCAGTCATGCCTGCAATGGCGCGTTGAAAAGCGTGACTGTGCGCGTTGACCAAGCCTGGCAATACCGGGCCACTCAATCGGGTTGCGCCTAGCTGTTGTTCAACGCTGGCGTTGGCTTGAATGCTTGCCCATGTGCCGTCAGGCGCAACACTTAGCAGCACGTCTTTACTCCAAGCGCCATCAACCCATGCCAGGCTTGCAAAGAAGCTTCTTATCTCGTCAGGCATACAAATCCGTTGCTGCCTTCAAGCTCGCTTGCACCATGCGTTTAAGCGTGGATTGCAGCCGCGCAGCCAGCGCCGCGTCATAGGCAAAAGGCAATACTTCCTGCATATAAAGACTTTGACATTTTTCAAGTTGAATAGCGTGGACCTGGCTAGCGGGCCGGCCGTAGTGGCGGGTGATGTAGCCGCCCTTAAAACGGCCATTAACGACATGGGTGAAGCCTTCTATTTGCAACGCGGCCGCATCAGAAATCGCGGTTGCCGCTGCCGCGCCGCTGGCCGTACCAATGTTTAAGTCAGGCAGCTTGCCTTCAAACAACCACGGGATGTGCGAGCGAATGCTGTGCGCGTCCCACAGCAAAGCAAAACCATGAATAGCCTTGATCCGCGACAGCTCACCAGCCAATGCATCGTGGTATGGCTGCCAGTAGGTTTCCCGGCGGCGCTTTATCTCTTGCGGCGACGGTTGGTACCCGGGCTTGTACAGCGCCTCACCTGTAAAAAAACGCGTCGGGCACAGCTCGGTGTTTGCCGCACCTGGGTACATCGGGGTGTCGTCTGGCGGGCGATTCAAATCAATCACGTAACGTGAATAACGCGGCTGCAAAACACTGATGCGAAGGGCAGGCAAAAAGTCGTACAACCGCGCCAAGTGCCAGTCAGTGTCTTCCACATTTAAAGCGCGGGGCACGTAGCCACTTTGCAGCTCAGGCGGAACCTGTGTGCCTATATGCGGCATGCTGACCAGCATGGGAACGCTGCCCCGCTGCAAGGTGAAGGTCATAAAACAAGCCCGTTAAACACTGTTTCTAAGCGCGGGCAGCTTCCAAAAGCATAGCTAAGCTCGGCCGGCGACTGAACACCCCACAATACAAAATCAGCCCGCATGCCGGCTGCCAGCACGCCGCGATCTTTTAAACCCAACGCACGGGCCGCGTTGCGGGTGACGCCCGCCAACGCTTCTTCAGGCGTTAGCCTGAACAACGTGCAGGCCATGTTCAGCATCAGCAGCAGCGACGTGCAAGGCGAGCTGCCAGGGTTGCAATCGCTAGAAATGGCCATCGACACACCTGCGCTTCTGAGCTGCGCAATCGGCGGCGACCTCGTTTCACGTAAAAAATAAAACGCACCGGGTAGCAGCACGGCCGTGGTGCCCGCTTGCGCCATCGCTGCAACACCTTCGTCGCCTAGCCACTCAAGGTGGTCACAGCTAACAGCGTTGTAGCGCGCAGCCAGTTGCGCGCCACCACTGTCACTTAACTGCTCGGCGTGCAGTTTGACGGGCAAGCCCAACGACTTGGCCGCTTTAAACACCCTTTCAGTTTGCGCCAAATTAAAGCCAATCCGCTCACAAAACGCGTCGACTGCATCGACCAGCCCCTCAGCGTGCAGTAATGGCAGCATACGCAAAACTTCATCGGTATACGCATCGGCGCGGCCTGCAAATTCAGCCGGCACCGCATGCGCGCCTAAAAAAGTGGTTCTTACAGATACCGGGTTTGCATCACCCAAGGCTCTCGCTACCCGCAGCGACTTTCGCTCGTGCTCCAGCATCAGGCCATAGCCAGATTTAATTTCAATCGTGGTCACGCCTTCAGACAGCAATGCCCTCAAACGCGGCGCGCTCTGTTCAAACAGCTCGACCTGGCTTGCGGCACGTGTGGCGGCAACGGTAGCTGCAATTCCACCGCCTGCCTTGGCAATGTCTTCATAACTGGCACCGTTCAAGCGCTGCTCAAACTCGCCCGCCCGGTTGCCGCCATGCACCAGGTGCGTGTGGCAATCAATTAACCCCGGAGTGATGAGCGCGCCTTTTGCATCATGTGTTTGCCTGCAGCGGGCCAACAAATCGGCAGGCATTGCGCTGCGCAGGCCCACCCACTGAAGCACGCCTTCGCTTGCAATCAAAGCGGCGTCTTCAATCAATCCGTAGGGGTTTGAAGCACCGGCTTGCATAGTGGCTACTTTGCAATTTAACCAAGCCGCGCAATGCGAATTCATACCGTGACTTCCATCAACAGCGCATCGCGCGTGTGCATGCGAACAGTCGTGTTTGCGTCTACCATCGCCCAGCCAAATGAATGCGGCGAAAGCTCATGAATTTCACTGCCTATTTGAACTGTAGCCCTCTTTCTATGGGCGTAAGCAGCTATGACTACAGGAGCATTGACTGTCGTTTCAAAGTTATCAATCACCCGATACATACAGGCTGCAGCCCCGCCCTGCACCATCAAATTAAAGTCCTGCGTTGCACCGCCCAGCAGCTCGCAAGTGGTAGTTAATCCGCCCTCAAAAGCAAGTGGTGGATCGCTTTTGCTCAGCATGTGCAAATAGCCGTCGACAGTCAGACAAACGCCGTCACCATCAAGCACCGCAAACCAGCGCTGCGCACCCATAAAGCTTGAAAACGGGCCGGACTCCGCGACTTCAGCTACGGATGCGCGCCAGGTCCACGCCTGCGCATTGGGCCACGCCAACAAATCGCGCGTTTTCCCGCCGCCGTTGCGCCACGGCGCGGGCTTGATGTCGCGCAATTGAATAACTTGCCATGCCATTGTCGAAATCATGCCTGAAACTGCCCCGCAAAGCTGTAGCGTGTGCCGGGGTAGACCAGCCGCGCCACGCTCGCTACATGCGCGCCGCTCACGGTGCGACGGGTAATGGCCAAACACGCCTCAGTGGGCTTTATTTGCAGCAGCTTGGCAATAGCTAATCCCGGCAGGCAAGCTTCTATTTGATAGCTGGCGTCGGTCAGCGGCGCTCGGGTCAGCAAATGGTGGGCGGGCGTAAAACGGCTGAAGTCAGTCTGCAGAAAATCAGGCGCCGCCAGCGGGTTGACGTAACGGTCTTCATGCTGAATGGGAATGCCGTTTTCCAGGTGAACCAGTGTGGTGTGAAAAACTGCGGCACCAGCTCGCAGGCCCAATGTTTTAGCCAGCGCCTGGCTCGCTTTTTCAGCCGCCACCAACAACACCCGGCTGGCGTGTGTATGGCCGCGCTCAACCACCTCATCTTTGATGTCACGAATTGTCAACCTTGATGAAATGCGGTGCAGCTCGGCCACCCGGGTGCCTGAGCCCTGAATTCGCGTGACCATGCCCTCAGCGGCCAACTCGCGCAGGGCGCGGTTAACCGTCATGCGGCTGATACTGAACTGAGTCATTAGCGAAGTTTCACTCGGCACGGCGTCGCCCGGCTTCCATGCGCCAGAGGTGATGCGGGTTTTAATGAACGCTTTGACTTGCTGGTAAGCGTGCAATTTGGTTTCTGCCATGTCCGAAGATTAACCGAAGATGACCCAGTTGACACAAGTTGTATAGACAACTACAGTTTACGTAAGCAATCAATTTCAGCCGGAGTAAGCCATGTCAGACCTATCGCACAGTAAATTCATGGACAGCAAAGCCAGAACAGTTCGCGCCCCACGCGGCAGCGCCATAACTTGCGCCAACTGGCAAATTGAAGCGGCGCTGCGCATGCTGCAAAACAATCTCGACCCGGATGTGGCCGAAAACCCCAACGAGCTGGTGGTGTACGGCGGCATTGGCAAGGCCGCACGCAACTGGCCTGCGTTTGATGCGATTGTCGATTCACTGCGCAAGCTGAAACCTGATGAAACGCTGCTGGTGCAGTCGGGCAAACCTGTGGGCGTTTTCCGAACCCATACCGGTGCACCGCGGGTGCTGATTGCCAATTCAAACCTGGTGCCCAAGTGGGCGACATGGGAACACTTCAACGAACTGGACCGCGCCGGGCTGATGATGTACGGCCAAATGACCGCTGGCAGCTGGATTTACATCGGTACGCAAGGCATTGTGCAGGGCACGTATGAGACCTTTGTTGAAGCGGGCAGGCAACATTACGACGGTGATTTAAGTGGCCGTTGGGTGCTGACCGCCGGGCTGGGCGGCATGGGCGGTGCGCAGCCGCTGGCCGCTACGTTTGCAGGCGCTTGCTCACTCAACATTGAATGCGACCAAAGCCATATTGATTTCAGGCTGCGCACCCGCTACGTTGACAAGCAGGCCGCCACACTGGACGAAGCGTTGGCGATGATCAAACAGCACACCGAACGTAAAGAAGCGGTGTCGATTGCGCTGTGCGCCAATGCAGCGGATGTCTTTCCTGAACTGGCCAAACGAGCACAGGCAGGCAGCATTCGGCCAGACATCGTGACCGACCAAACCTCAGCGCACGACATCATCAACGGCTACCTGCCTGCAGGCTGGTCGAACGAGCGCTGGCTAGCCGCGCGCAAAGACCCGGCGCAGCATGCTGCACTGACGCAAGCCGCTGGCGAGTCTTGCGCCACCCAGGTCAAGGCCATGCTGGCTTTTCACGCGCTCGGCATACCGACGGTGGACTACGGAAACAACTTGCGCCAGGTCGCCAAAGATTTTGGCGTGGCCAATGCTTTTGACTACCCCGGCTTTGTGCCCGCCTACATTCGCCCGCTGTTTTGCAGCGGCACTGGGCCTTTCAGGTGGGTGGCTTTGAGTGGCGACCCGGAAGATATTGCCAAAACTGACGCGAAGATGAAAGAGCTTTTCCCCGCCAACAAGCACCTGCACCGCTGGCTCGATATGGCCGCTGAACGCATCAGCTTTCAGGGCTTGCCTGCACGCATTTGCTGGATTGGCTTGGGCGAGCGGCACATTGCTGGGCTGGCCTTTAACGAGATGGTCAAAAGCGGCGAGTTGAAAGCACCGATTGTGATTGGCCGTGATCATTTAGACAGCGGCTCCGTCGCGTCCCCCAACCGCGAAACCGAAGCCATGCAAGACGGCAGCGACGCAGTCAGCGACTGGCCGCTGCTGAATGCGCTGCTCAACACTGCGAGTGGCGCTACGTGGGTCAGCCTGCACCACGGCGGCGGCGTGGGCATGGGGTATTCGCAACATTCAGGCGTGGTGATTGTGGCTGATGGCACCGACGAGGCCGCTGAAAAACTTAGCCGCGTTTTGTTTAATGACCCAGCCACAGGCGTGATGCGCCACGCCGATGCGGGATATGACATTGCCAGGCTAAGTGCTAAAACCAATGGTTTGAATTTACCGATGATCGGTTGAATTGACATGGTTCTTGAGCTGCTCATTCCGGGTCAATTGAGCTTGCCGCAACTGCGCAGGTTGTGCAGCAGCAAGCAGTTGCCCGTTCAGTTAGACGCTGCTTTCAGAGGCGGCATCCGCGCCAGCGCAGAACTGGTAGCGCGTGCCGCCGAGGGCGGCGCAGCTGTCTACGGGGTGAACACTGGTTTTGGCAAGCTGGCCAATACGCGTATCGCTAAATCTGACCTGGCCATTTTGCAGCTCAAGCTGCTCCGCTCACATGCCGTTGGCGTAGGCGAGCCGCTGGCTGAAAATATTGTGCGGTTGATTTTGCTGTTGAAGGCCACGAGTTTGGCACGTGGCTACTCGGGTGTGCGTGAAGAAGTTGTGGATGCGCTGCTAGCCCTGTACAACCACGGCATTTTCCCGGTCATCCCCTGCCAAGGCTCGGTTGGCGCGTCGGGTGACTTGGCACCTCTGGCGCATTTGTGTTTACCGCTGGTGGGCGAAGGCGAAGTGTTTTACAAGGGCCATCGCCTTCCCGCATCGGATGCTCTTAAAAAATCCGGCCTGGAACCCATTGCCTTGTCAGCCAAAGAAGGCCTGGCTCTCATCAACGGCACGCAGGTGTCTACTGCGATGGCGATTGACGCGCTGTTTGCCACCGAGCGTGTATTTGAAGCAGCGGTGATAGCAGGCGCACTGACACTTGATGCAGCGCGAGGCAGCGACGGCCCATTTGATGCGCGCATTCACGCCGTGCGCGGCCAGCCGGGGCAAATTGATTGCGCTGCGGCCTACCGCGCCCTGACCCAAGGCAGCGCCATTCGCAAGTCGCACCTTGAAGGCGATGACCGCGTACAAGACCCGTACTGCCTGCGCTGCCAGCCACAAGTGATGGGCGCTTGTTTGGATCAGATGAGGTATGCCGCGCGGGTGCTGGTAATTGAAGCCAATGCGGTGACTGACAACCCACTTGTGTTCGTTGACGGTTCAATGTCTTTCCAAGCGGACGCCGTGGAACCGGCTTTGCCGGGCCACCAGCGTCGCCCCCTTGAGGGGGAGGCCGCTGCAAGCGGCTTCGGGGGGGAGCTAGGTTCATTGGTTTCGGGTGGCAACTTTCATGCTGAGCCCGTAGCGCTAGTCTGTGACGCGTTAGCTGTAGTGATTGCGGAAGTAGGCGCAATATCGGAACGGCGTATCGCCATGTTGGTCGACACCCATGTCTCGTGTCTGCCCGCTTTCCTCACGCCTGATGCGGGTCTTAATTCAGGCTTCATGATCGTGCACGTAACGGCTGCGGCGCTGGCGTCTGAAAACAAGTCAATGGCGCACCCCGCCAGCGTAGACAGCCTGCCTACGTCTGCCAATCAAGAAGACCACGTCAGCATGGCCACCTTTGCCGCGCGCCGCCTGCAACCCATGCTGAACAACACCGCACACATTGTGGGCATTGAGCTGCTAGCCGCGGCGCAGGGCATTGAATTTTTACGGCCGTTAAAAAGCTGATCCTTCGCGTTGCTCAGG
>JANOWB010000397.1:0-5128 GCA_031417695.1 Polaromonas sp. | reverse complement strand
TTTTGGTGGCTCCAAAACCCATGTCGCCGGTACACAGCAGCATGACCCGGTAAGGCAAGCCGAGCTTTTGCAAAATCGCTTCGGCGTGTCCGGTCATCGCCTCAAGCGCTTCGTAGCTTTTGTCGGGGTGCACGATTTGCACCATCTCAACCTTGTCAAACTGGTGCTGGCGAATCATGCCGCGTGTGTCGCGCCCGTAGCTGCCAGCTTCTGACCTGAAACACGGCGTGTGCGCGGTGAATTTAAGCGGCAAGTCAGCCTCAGGCGTGATCACGTCGCGCACAAAGTTGGTCAGCGGCACTTCGGACGTAGGAATCAAATACAGCGCGGTGTTTTCCTTTACCTCGTCATTTCCGCCTTCTTGTCCACCTTTTTTAGCGGCAAACAAGTCTTCTTCAAATTTGGGCAACTGACCGGTGCCGCGCAGCGAATCAGCGTTGACGATGTACGGCACGTAGCACTCGGTGTAGCCGTGTTCTTGTGTTTGCACATCCAGCATGAAGGCCGCGAGTGCTCTGTGCAAACGCGCCAAGCCGCCCTGCATCACGGTAAAGCGTGAGCCAGTTAGCTTGGTGCCCAATTCAAAGTCAAGCCCCAGCGGCTGACCTACATCAACGTGGTCTTTGACCTTAAAGCCGTAAGTTTGAGGTGTGCCCCAGCTTCGCACTACTACGTTGCCGTCTTCGCCCTTGCCTTGCGGCACCGAGTCGTGCGGCAAATTGGGTACTGCCAGCAACAGGGCCTGCAGGTCTAATTGAATTTGATCAAGCCGCGCGCTGGACGCTTCTAGCTCTGCTTTTGAGCTGCTGACGAGCGCCATCGCAGCGCTGGCGTCTTCGCCTTTGGCCTTGAGCTGGCCGATTTGCTTGGACAGCGTATTGCGAAGGTTTTGCAATTCCTCGGTACGGCCTTGAATGGTTTTTCGCTCTTGCTCCAGTGCGGTGAACGCATCGACGTTCAAAAAAATTTGGGGTGACTTGCGCGCCTCCAGTTTGGCGATAGCGTAGGGCAAGTCTTTGCGAAGCAGGTTGATGTCGAGCATGAGGCGATTGTATTTTTAAAAATCTTTTAAGTAAGCGTGACCGGGTCAACGTTAGCACCACAAATAATCAGGCAAACTTTTTCATCTGGGCGCGGGCAGTAAACGCCACTGTGCAGCGCCGCCAAAGGCAAGGCAGCGGCTGGCTCTACCGCCAGTTTGAGTTCTTTCCACAACCACAATTGCGCGGCGCGAATCGATTCGTCGCTTACCAGCAGCGCGTCACGCACATGCGCTTGCGTCGCGCCCCACGCCAAATCGCCAATGCGTTTTGCACCTAATGAATCTGCTGCTATTCCGCTGACTGCAACGTCAACCGGGTGCCCTGCCTGCCGGGCATTGAACAGGGTGGGCGCCAGCTCGGGCTCCAACGCCACCACGCGGCTGCGCTGCATGAACCAACTTGCCACGCCGCCAATCAAACCGCCACCGCCAACGCTGACCAACACTGAATCCGGCAGGCCGCCCTGCTGCTCAATTTCGAGCGCTAGCGTGCCGCTGCCCACCAGCACTTCAGGTTGGTCGTAGGCGTGAGCCAGTAAAGCGCCGGTTTGCGCCTGGCGCTCAAGACAAGCCTTGAGCGCATCGGCGTACACGCTGCCTGATACCACAACATGCGCGCCCAGCGCCACCAGTTTGGCGCGCTTGGCCGGGCTGGACACCTCGGGCAAAAACACCTCGCAGCGCACACCCAACTCTTTGGCAGCCGCCGCCACGGCAATACCGGCGTTGCCGCCTGATGCAATTACCACGCCGCTGGCCGGAATCGGGTTGGACAGCAGCCGGTTCAACATGCCGCGCGCCTTGAAGCTGCCACCAGTTTGCAAATGCTCCAGCTTGAGCCACACCTCATCGCAGTTCACACCCAGCGCCTTGCCGGGTAATTTCCACAGCGGTGTTTGGTGAATAAAGTGGCTGTACTTTTGTGAAAAAGCAGAATGGCACTGCTCAATGGCGGCGTGATGGATAGTAGTCACTGATGTTCAGCTTTTGAGCGGTGAATAGCGAATTTACAGGATTTTAGGCACTTTTTGAGCATTAAAAGTGTCTGTAGCCGAATAAGTACGGGCGCGACCAGCTATTAAATAAATAGCAAATAAATCTTGACCGAATCAACTCAAATTTGCTGATGCAGAGTGCTTTGCCCCGCGCTCAGCTCGCCCAGTGCGTCCAGCTTCAAACCTTTGGGCAGTGGGAATTTGATCGTCTCTTCAATGCCATCCATTTTGCGAATCGACACTGCGCCCAGCGCTTTGATGCGGTCTATCACTTGTTTGACCAAAATTTCGGGAGCCGACGCGCCGGCCGTCAACCCCACCGTTGCCATGCCTTCAAACCAGCTTTCTTTCAACTCGCTAGCGTCGTCGACCATGTAGGCCTCGGTGCCCAGCTTGTTGGCAAGCTCGCGCAGGCGATTGCTGTTAGAGCTGGTGGGGCTGCCCACAACAATCACAATGTCAACCTGCGAGCTCATGACCTTCACCGCGTCTTGCCGATTTTGTGTGGCGTAGCAAATGTCTTGCATTTTTGGGCTGCGCACCATCGGAAACCGCGCTTTAACGGCGGCAGTAATTTCGGCTGCGTCGTCCACACTCAGCGTGGTTTGCGTAACGACTGCCAGCAACTCGGTTTGCAACGGCGAAATGCGTGCCACATCGGCGACGTCTTCAACCAGGTGAATGCCGCTGTCTAGCTGGCCCATCGTGCCTTCCACTTCTGGGTGGCCTTTGTGGCCAATCATGATGAACTCGTAGCCTTCTTTGTGCAGCTTGGCGACTTCAACATGCACTTTGGTGACCAGCGGGCAGGTGGCGTCGAAAATCTGAAAGCCGCGCCGCTCGGCCTCCAACTGAATTGCCTTGCTCACGCCGTGCGCGCTGAACACCAGCGTGGCGCCGGGCGGCACATCTGCAAGTTCTTCAATAAAAATCGCGCCTTTGTCTTTGAGGTCATTGACCACGTAAGTGTTGTGAACAATCTCGTGTCGCACGTAAATCGGCGCACCGAATTTAGTCAGTGCGCGTTCGACGATTTCAATGGCGCGGTCAACGCCGGCGCAAAAGCCGCGGGGTTCAGCCAACAAAATTTCTTGGGGCAGAGTTGTCATAACACTCCAATTACGTTGACTTCAAAAACAACTGGCTGACCAGCAAGCGGGTGGTTGAAGTCAAACTGCACCGCATCGCCCACGCCTTTGACCTGCACCACATTACCCGCATACTGCCCTGCCCCATCTGGCGTGGGGAACTGCACCACATCGCCGACTTTGTAAGCCTCGTCTGGGTCGCCCAACTCGTTGAGCAGCTTGCGCGCTACCCATTGAATCAGGTCGGCATTGCGCTCACCAAACGCGGCGCCTGCGGGCAGCTCAAACTGGGTGTGGGTGCCTTCGCTCAAGCCCAATAAGTGTTGCTCAATAGCCGGCGACAACTGCCCTGTGCCCAGGCTGAGGGTGGCAGGCTTTGAGCCAAAGGTATTGATGATGTCCACGCCATCAGGCCCGGCCATGCGGTAGTGCAGGGTCAGGAATGAGGACGCTTCGATTAACGGAGCTGGCTGCTGAACAACGGACATAAAACTTTTCTGGCAAAGCCCGGGGGTAAAGAACTGTTTGTAAACTGCCCTCATTGTAGAAAGTAAGTCCAGTGACATCCTTATGCTGATAAAAGACCTGCCCCACGACGCCCGCCCGCGTGAAAAGCTGCTGGCCCGTGGCCCCGGCGCGCTTAGTGACGCCGAATTGCTGGCGCTACTGCTGCGCACGGGTTTGCCGGGCAAAAACGCACTGCAAATGGGTCAGGAGTTGGTCGACACCTTTGGCGGCATTGGCGGGCTGCTGCACACCAGCGCAGATGCGCTCAAAAAAATCAAAGGCGTGGGGCCTGCCAAACGTGCCGAAATTGTGGCGGTACTTGAACTGGCCCGGCGCGCTTTGGCCAGCCAGCTTAAAGAAAAAACCATGTTCGCGTCGCCCCAAGCCATACGCGACTATTTGCAGTTGCAGCTCGGCGGTCGTGACCACGAAATTTTTGCAGTGCTGTTTTTAGACACCTCGCATCGCCTGATCGTGCTGGAAGAAATGTTCAGAGGTACGTTGACGCAAACCAGCGTGTACCCGCGTGAAGTCGTGGTGCGCGCCCTGGCGCTGAACGCCGCCAACGTGGTGCTGGCCCACAACCACCCCAGCGGCATTGCGCAGCCTTCGCGGGCAGATGAATCGATCACGCAAACACTAAAAGCTGCGCTGGCGTTGGTTGATGTGCGCGTGCTGGATCATTTCATCGTGACCGCAAATGAAGCTGTGTCAATGAGCGAGCTGGGGCTGATGTAAGCGATGAAAGCGCTCGCCATCAAAGATTTAAAAGGGCTCAAAGCCGTAAAGGCCGAGCTGGAGGCGCGCGTCAAACTGGCCAAAGAACTGGAGTCTGCGCGAAAGGCCGCCATTGCCAAAGCCAAAGCAGAGCAAGACTTTTTTGCCCTGGCTGTTGGCCCCATCAAACCGCTGCCCGCCAAGCATCGCCCCGGTCACCGCGCCAGCTTACCGGTAGTGCAAGCCGCGCCAATTGCCGTGCAGCACCAATTAGATGAGCTGGCCGTGATGCGCGAGGCGCTGTCAGACGAGTTTGATGTAGAAACCCTGCTGGATACCGACGACGCGCTGAGCTACCGCCGCACGGGTATTGGCACCGACGTGACCCGCAAGTTACGCAAAGGCGGCTGGAGCATTCAGGGCCAGGTCGACCTGCACGGGCTGCGGCGCGAGCAAGCGCGTGAAGCGCTGATCGACTTCATCAAAGACGCCGCCCGCATGGGTTGGCGCTGCGTGCGCGTGGTACACGGCAAGGGCTTGGGCTCACCGGGCAAAACACCCGTACTCAAAGCCAAGGTGCAAAGCTGGCTGATTCAAAAGCAGGAGGTGCTGGCGTTTGTGCAGGCCCGGCCTGCGCATGGAGGCGCGGGCGCGCTGGTGGTGCTGCTGTCGCAGAATTAGGATTGACGATTATTTGCTATCAAGTCAGGAGCTGTTCGCGCCCGAATCTGTTGGGCTGTCGGAAATTTTGATGCACAGACAGGATCAAAAAATTATCG
>JANOWB010000396.1:0-11501 GCA_031417695.1 Polaromonas sp. | reverse complement strand
CACTGATCGGGGCAAGAAGATTCATCTCAAAGTAGCCAGCGGCCATGTGGTGCGTGATGGCGACGTGCTTGCGTACTTACCCTAGTTGGCACGTGCGGGCTGGCTATAATTTGAGGCTTTGCCGCTCGCAGGCAGATCTCTTAAATTCAAATAAAAAATGGCTTTAATCGTTCATAAATACGGCGGCACGTCGATGGGTTCAACTGAACGCATCAAAAATGTCGCCAAGCGCGTGGCCAAGTGGGCGCGCGCGGGCCACCAAATGGTGGTGGTGCCCAGTGCCATGTCTGGCGAAACCAATCGGTTGCTGGGTTTGGCTAAAGAGTTGTCATTGGCCTCACCCGGTGACACGCACAGCCGCGAACTCGATGCGCTGGCCGCAACCGGTGAACAATCCTCAAGCGCGTTGCTGGCCATTGCGCTGCAAGCTGAAGGCATGGCATCAGTCAGCTACGCGGGCTGGCAAGTGGCGATTAAAACCAACAGCGCGCACACCAAGGCACGCATTGAGTCGATTGACGATAAAAAAGTGCGTGCCGATTTAGATGCGGGCAGGGTCGTCATCATTACTGGCTTTCAGGGCGTGGACGGCGAGGGCAATATTACGACGCTTGGGCGCGGCGGCTCAGACACATCGGCCGTTGCAATTGCGGCAGCGCTTAAAGCGCACGAATGCCTGATTTACACCGACGTTGACGGTGTGTACACCACCGACCCGCGCGTGGTGCCCGAGGCGCGCCGCCTACAAACCGTGAGCTTTGAAGAGATGCTGGAAATGGCGTCGATGGGCTCCAAGGTTTTGCAAATTCGCTCTGTTGAATTTGCCGGTAAATACAAGGTGCCGCTGCGGGTGCTGTCCAGTTTTACCGCGTGGGATATTGATATCAATGAAGAGGCCAAATCAGGCACGCTCATCAGTTTTGAGGAAGACGAAAAAATGGAACAAGCCATCGTATCGGGCATCGCGTTTAACCGCGACGAAGCCAAAATATCAGTGCTCGGCGTGCCAGACACCCCAGGCATTGCGTACCAAATTTTGGGCGCAGTGGCTGACGCCAACATTGAAGTCGATGTGATCATTCAAAACATCAGCAAAGACGGCAAAACCGACTTCAGCTTTACCGTGCACCGCAATGACTTTGCCAAGGCCATGGACTTGCTAAAAGCCAAAGTGCTGCCTGCATTAAAGGCAACCGAAGTAACTGGCGACGCAAAAATCTGCAAAGTCAGCATCGTCGGCATCGGTATGCGCAGCCACGTGGGCATTGCCAGCAAAATGTTCAAGGTGCTGGCCGAAGAGGGCATCAATATTCAGATGATTTCAACCAGCGAAATTAAAACCTCGGTGGTGATTGACGAAAAATACATGGAACTGGCGGTGCGGGCGCTGCACAAGGCGTTTGACCTGGACCAGCCGCCGCAGTAGTTGCCGAACTTAACACCGTAGTTAGCGCCGTACTTAACGCCGTTCGCAAGTCGTGAGATAATTCAAGTAGCTGGAATCGTGACCGAGTGGCCGAAGGTGCTCCCCTGCTAAGGGAGTATGGGGTGTAGAGCCTCATCGAGAGTTCGAATCTCTCCGATTCCGCCAGCTACATAAAAGCAAAAAAGCCTCAAGACATCATGTTTTGGGGCTTTTTTTACGCCTGTGCAGCGTGTTGATCTGTGGATTGGCTGCGCTCTAATGTTGCAGCAAAACCCGTCTGAAGGAGCCATCAGCCAGGTGCACGCAGGCGCCTAGCTGCGGTGCAGCCAGCGCGGTGATGCGCTCGATTCGGGCGGGTAATGGCATCACGTCGGCCAGTTCTTTGAATTTGCCTGCCAGCGCATTGCCTTCCCAGCGCAGCGCGTGCAGGGCTTTCAGCGTCATGCTGGGCACAATGATCGTTGGGCGCAAGCCCGGAACTTCTACTATCGTGGCCAGTTGTTGTTGGGGCGCTCCCATCAGGTGGTTGGACGTGTCCATGGCTTTGGCAAAGGGCACCAAGCGCGGCGGCGCGTAGTGGTACAGCGTCAGTTCTCCGCCGATATGAGGCGTCACCACCGCCGCCACATCCAGCTTGCCGTCGCCGTCAAAATCAGCCACGCCGACTGGGTTCAGCCAGCGAAATGTCGAGCCTGCCGGGGGGCTGCGGGCCAGCTCGACCAGCTTTCGCGCGTCCCCCGAGCCTGTAAGGCCAAGCACCACCACGCTCGCTCCGCGCAGCGCGTCCGCTTCAACCAGCACAATCTCGTCGCGGCCATCTTGGTTGATGTCTACCAGTCGCACCAGCAGATCTTCAAACACACGATTAAAAGGCAGCTCGTAAACCACCTCACGCAGTGGACCCGTGCTGCCTGCAGTAGGGGCTAGCAGCACGTGCAGGCTGCCCGCATGAAAGCGAGAGCCAAGCGCTGTGTGCGGGTAGCGCGCCGTCGGCGTGCCCAGCCAGGCCCAGCTGATGTCGCGCTGGCCCTGGGCAATTTGGCTGCCGTCCAGCCGCCGCGCGCTCGCGGGCGGTGGGGTAGCAGCGGGAGCTGGCGTTGAAGCCGAAGCTGAGGCATCGCCGCATGAAGCCGCAGCGACATCGACCATTAATTCCATCGTGTGGGCAAGGTAAGGCAGTGCGGCTGCAGCCAGCACCGCCGCAGCGGCAAAATTTTTGAATCGAAATGGCTGCATAACCCATCAGTCGCGGCTAGAAACAGGTTCTTACACACTTGGCCGGTTTAGCCGAAAAATTGAGAAAAAATAGCTGTAGCCCAATAAAAATCGGCGCAAACAGCTATTTAAAAAGTAGCAACTGTAAAGATGCTGTGCCCGCCGGTAGCAGATCAGTCCACCCCAAGCAAGGCAGCCAACGCCGCGGTTGGCATGGCCCCCGCGTTGGTCACCACCTCGCCAGTACGCGCATTTTTAGCCACGATGTACGGCACAGAGGTTGCGCCCAAACTGTTGAACAGCAGCGTGTTGGACTTGATGGCGGCTTCAGATTCAGGGCTCAAGCTGCTGGGTGCAGACATACCGCTGCCGCCGCCCAGTAGCGCGGTTTCATGGGCGGTCATGGCTTCAACTGGGTTGGCCGCCGACAGCAGCGCCGCGCCTTGGGGCGTGCTTTTCGAATTCATCAGCGACACCGGCACCCACACAAATTTCATTTTTTTCTGAAGCGGCAGCGATGCGTTCCACAGCGCGCCGCAGTGCGGGCATTGCGGGTCAAACAGCACATAGGCGGTTTGCGCGCTCATCATGGCGCCAGCGGTAAAGCCTTTGCCTTGCTTGGCTATCTCGTCGTAGGACATCGCCGGGGCGATGGCAGCCGCTGGCGTTGCAGAAGCGCTGCTTTGCGCAGCGTCTTGCTTGGAGCAAGCCGCCAGCCCGATAGACAAAGCCAACACCGCCCCGGTAAGGGTAATGCGGGTTAATAAGCGGGCTGCTGGGCTGGAGGTTGGGCGGGCGGGGTTGTGGTTCATGTGGTCAGGGGTAGTGAAAAATAGTTTTCATTCTGACACCATTGCAGCGCCGCCAGTTCCCTTACTGGCGGCGGTAAGCTTTAATAACGCTGCTGATTAAGCTGCTAACCAAGCTGTTAATCAAGCTGCTTTTGCAGTGCGGCGCTGGGCAAAAGCCGATGTGCGCTTGACGGTAGCTGTTGCCACGTTGTCACCCGCTAATTTGCTGGCCAATGCGGCTGATTTTTCTTCCAGCTTGGCGGCAAACTGGCTCAATACCACGGCGCCAGGCTTGGTGGCCTGTGCCAACGTGTTCAGTGCGGTCATGCCGGTTTTGACTTCAAACGCACTGGCGTTAGCGGCAACGCGCTCAACACCGGCTTCAGCAAACTTGACCAATTGGCTCACCACGATTTGCGCGCCTTTGGTGGTTTGCGTCAAACCTTTGGTGTACATGCCGCTGAAAACGGCTTGCGCGTTGGCTGCATTTTTAGCGACTTCGCTGCTAAGTTGCGTGCGTGATTGCTTGAGCGCAGCATTCCAGCGCTGCTCAAGCGCCGTTACCACGCGCTCGCCACCAGCCTGGTAGGCGTCAATCACGTTTTTGGCCGTGTTGCCATAGCATTCGATCAAATCGGTGGCAACGGTGGAGAGGTTTTTTGCAGTCATGGTGAATCCTTGAAAAGTGATTGATGAGGTGTTTACGGAATAGATGAACTATCCGCCATTAGCACGCCGATACCTAGTGAGCGCGACCTAGTAGGCTAGAGCGGCGCGTCCAGTTCAAGCCAGATCGCCACTTGCTCGCACACCCACGGTGCATCGTCGTGGGGCAGGTCGTGCCCCGACCAGGGGTGTTGGCGATGTTCGGCCTGCCATGTGTTCGCCAAGTGGTGTGAGCAGATAGGGTTGACCAGCGCATCAGCACTAGCAGACAGCACTAGTACGGGGCAAAGCGGCGTAAGCGGCCCAGCCCGGTAAGTGGCCGCAGCCAGCAACTGGCGAGCGATATTGGCCCGGCTGACTGGCGCGGTCGCGCGAATTTCACGCCACTTGGCTTCATCGATTTGGCGGGTGTCTGCGCGGCGGCAGGTTAAGGCGAAGATCTGCTGCTCGGTAAAACGCGCGTCTGCCCACCGCAGCTCCAGGCTGGCCAAGCTGAGCCAACTGCCACGGCGCAGCCGCTGCGCCGCGTTGCTGTAGGGCCGCATGCTGGTGTTGATCAGCACCAGGCAAGCCACTTCTTGCGGGTAGCGCGCTGCCCATTCGGTCGCCACCATGGCCCCGAGCGACATCGCTAACAGCGCGTGCGGCGGTCGGGCGCCAGCCGCCGCCAGTTGCCTACGAGCAAACTCGACCATAGCGCGAACCGATGTGGCGCTGCGTTGGGTGTTCAGTGCGCCGTTGCCAGCCAGGTCTTGCAGGGTGATTTTTTTTGCATGGCAGGCCTGTGCAAACAGCGTTGAAAAATCACCCCAATGCCGCGCCTCGCGTGCCAGCCCACGCAGAAAAACCCAATTCATTAGAGACGCCTTGCGCGCCAAAAGCTGGCGGCTTGTTGCGCTAAATCTGCCCGCTTGTCGCCCACCGGCAACCACCGCGGCGCACAATACGCAGCGCGGGTCAAAAATTCAAGTAAATCAGCGTGGCGGCGCAGCACGCGCTTGATGCGGTGCGCCTTGATCGGGTTAAAAATGCCGTGACGCGAGAACAACTGACGCGGATTTTTGCGAATCCACAACCACGAGCCAAGCTCCAGCGTCATCGGCAAAAACATATTGCCTGCTGGGGTGTTGTCGTAAGCGTGGTCCCATAAATCGCCATGCAGAAGGTACTGCTGGCTTTGCGGCTCAAAGCTGTAGTCATGGTGCGGCATGGCAGCTTCTAAAATATTTTTGAGTGCAAACATTTCTGGTAAGTGCGGCATCCAGCGGCGGGTTTTGGCATACGGAAACCAAATGCTGTCGCGAAAACCGTAGCCTGAATGGCAGTCTAAAGCCAGGCTAAAAGGGCGCACCGCCAACTGCTCGCTAACTACTTTAAGCAGCGCTGTGCTTTCGGCTTGCATGGCCGCGCCCGCCGGGCCGCAGTACCACGGCAGCAGCGGGCTCAGCGTTTGTCCGCCCGCTAAAAAAGTCACAGCGCTTTCTGCGCGTTGCGGCGCATTTCGCATCAAATCCACCCCGTGTGGATTGGCGCGTTTGTGCGCCCACATGCCGCCCGGGTTGACGATAGGCATGAAAACCAAGCGTATTTTTTCAAGTTGCCGCAGCAGCAATTCGTCCCAGGCAAGCCGGTTCAGCAGCGATTGCATAAAGTCCAGCACCACCTGCGAGCCAATGCGCTCCAACCCATGAATGCCGCCAAAAAAACCAATGCTGGGGGCAAGCGGGTCGCGCGAGCCAATGCTGGCCGTGAACACCGGAAACACCGGAAAAGGCGCGCGCCGAGTCGCTACCTCACACACAGCGCTTATCTCAAAGTGCGCTTGGCCTTCCCGCAATATTTTCTTCAGCGTCTCATGCTCATCAAAAGTGGCGGTGGTGTCTTGGGTGCCTGTCAGGGCATAAAAGTCAGTGGGGGAGGGTAGAGAGCCGTGCGGCGTAGCGAGCATGAAGACATCGTTACAGAGCTGTATGACGGTTTGATGTCGCGTTGGTGTTGTTTGTGGACCCGGGCTTGGACTTGAACCTGGCTGCTGATTTTCAAACATCAAAAACCTGATTTGATGCAATTATTAGCATTAAAACAGCCTGTAGACCAATAAATACGGGCGCGAGCAGCTACTAAATTAATAGTGAATATCGGCCAGCAAAGCGCCTGCCCGCAAGTACTTACATCGGCACCGCCATCACCACATCAGATGCGGGGTAAGCCGCGCAAGGCAAGAAATAGCCGTCGCGCTTTTCGTCCATGCTGAGCCCCGGCCACTCGATTTGATAGGTCACTTCGCCGCTAACAAGCCGGCATATGCAGGTTCGGCAGGTGCCGTTGCGGCATGAACTGTCCAGCTTCAAGCCGGGTGTGTTTGCCAATTCAGCCGATTGCAGCAGGGTTTGGTTGGCGGGTGCGGCAAAGCGGTTGCCTGCGGGCAACACGGTGGCCGTGAAAATACGGACCGCTCCATCTTGACCCAGCTGGCTCATGGGTCAACCGCGGCTGCGTTCCAGCAGCACGAGCATCATCAAACTCAGCAGTAATTGTTCGGCTTCACGCGGCGTCAGGCGATTGCCCGCGCCGGTTAGTTCGATGTCAAAGCGTCCTTCAAACAACGCGGGTTTTTTGGTCAGCGTCATGACTGCTTCGCCGCCTGGCCGGGTAACCTCATACGCAGGCTGAAACAGGTAGCCCGACAAAAGACCAATCACCGGGATCTGCCCGAACAGGCTGTCTAAAAAGCGGGTGAGCATGCTTTTTTCATTGATGTCGAAAATCGGCATTTCGTTGTCAATGACGTCAAAACGCGCCTTCCACAACGAACGCAATCCGCGCTGCTTGATGCACCCGAGTGACATGCCTTGCGCGTCGGTAAAGTTGTAGCGGGCTGAAAAATCAATCACCCGGTCAGCCTGAATTTGAAACCGTACGTCGGCCTGGCGCTCATCTGCAAACACTGTCACCGCTTCTTTGAATTTAAAGAGCTTCTGCTTGACATACGCTACGGCGGCGCCGTTGGTGTCGTGCACGTAAAACTGCGGCGCAAACGCCAGCAGCTTGAAGGTCAGGCGAAGCGGGAAGGCGAGGGTAGTAAGCATGTGTAAACCAGTTGAATGTCCAGCGCGCAATATAGCTGACTGGCCCGACGGCGCTGCATTGCGCGACAATTGCAGGTTGTTTGACAATTTGCGAGCGATTTCTCAATGCCCAGCTACACCGTACGCCCAGCCGCCCCCCGTGATGCCAAAGCCATCGCCGACATTCACGTTGCCACGTGGCAAGCCGCCTACCAGTGCGTGATTCCTGACGATTTTTTAAAAGCCATGACCGTTGAAAAACGCCTGGCTTACTGGCGCGAAGCCATTGAGTTCAGCGACCCGCAAATTCTGGTCGCGGTAGACGCCGACAAGGTCATTGGCTTCGTGGGTTTTGACCGCTCGCGCGATGCGGGCACCAAATCAACCGTGGGTGAAATTTGGGCGCTGTACATCACGCCCGAGCACTGGCGCCAGGGCGCTGGCCTGGCGCTGTGGGACGGCGCACGTGATGGCCTGAAAGACGAAGGCTGCACGCAAGTCACGCTGTGGGTACTGGTAGCCAACGAGCGGGCGCTGCAGTTTTATGAGCAGGCAGCGGGCTTTAAGCGCGAAATGCCTTCTTTGCGCACCACTGCTTTTGGCGCGACCAAGCTCGAAGAAATCAGACTTAAACGCACCATTGACTAGCACTGCGCACTTGCTGCGGCCGCGAAACGTCACAAAGGAACATCATGGCCAGTAGCCTTTTCGCACTTGTTGATGACATCGCCACCATTCTTGACGATGTGGCGCTGCTTTCAAAAGTAGCCGCTAAAAAAACCGCTGGCGTGCTGGGCGACGACTTGGCTCTTAACGCGCAGCAGGTCAGCGGCGTCAGTGCCAACCGGGAGCTTCCGGTGGTGTGGGCGGTGGCCAAGGGGTCGTTCGTTAACAAAGCGATTTTGGTGCCGTCGGCGCTGGCCATCAGCAGTTTTATTCCGTGGGCAGTAACGCCGCTGCTCATGGCGGGTGGCGCGTATTTGTGCTTTGAGGGCTGCGAAAAATTGGCGCACAAGTATTTGCACAGCGCGCCCGAGCTGGCCGCCCAGCGCGAAGAGCTGATGACAGCGCTGGCAGACCCGGCCATTGACTTGTTAGCGGTTGAAAAGGACAAAGTAAAAGGCGCGATACGCACCGACTTTATTTTGTCAGCCGAGATCATCGTGATTACGCTGGGTACCGTGCAGGGCAGCCCGTTTGTTACGCAAGTCACCGTGTTGGCGGGTATCGCCGTGCTGATGACGGTGGGTGTTTATGGCTTGGTGGCAGGCATCGTGAAGCTGGACGATGGCGGTTTGTTTTTAAGTCATTTGGCCGGGGAAAGTGCTTGGCGAAAGTTTCAGCGCAGCTTTGGCCGGGGCGTGCTGTGGCTGGCGCCGTGGCTGATGAAGTTTTTATCTATTGCGGGCACGATTGCCATGTTTTTGGTCGGCGGCGGCATTTTGACGCACGCCATTGCGCCGCTGCAGCAAGCCATTGTTAAGGTCACCGTGCAAGCGGCAGCGGTAAGCGGGCTTGGGCCGCTGCTTGGCGCTATTGCGCCGCTGCTACTCGACGCGGTAGTGGGTTTGCTGGCGGGCACGTTGGTGCTGCTGGCAGTCAACGGTTTTAAGAAAATAAAGAGTAAATTTTGACAACTACACCTGCCGCCACCTTGGCAACGCCCCTTGAAATCGTTTGGGTAGAAGCCGGTAATACCCACACCGCGCTGTGGCGCTCTGAACGCTCGGCTCCCGCACCTAAGCGCGTGGTGCTGGCTGACGACACCATGAGCGCCGACACCGCTTACCGGCTGGCTTGCGAGGGCACGGGCTTGCTTTGGCGCGGCGATTTTCAAAACGCCCGCTTGCTGTTGCAATCACTCGCCCGGCGGATAGACAAGCCGCCCAAGGCGTCAAAAACCGCGCGGCAAGAACGCAAAAAGTCAGCCCACGCAGACGCTAACGGCGTGCCAGTGGGGCAGGCGTTTCATTTGTACCGGCAAGCGCAGGCTCAACGCGCACGAGTCCTTGGTATGGTGCTGATTGAGTTCGCGGCTGACTACAGCATTGCGCTGCGCCGCGCGCCTGATGCCAAGCAGGCTTGCTTGGAAGCGTGGGGGCCAATCAGCGAAAGCCAGGGGGCCAGCGTGGCCTCGCTTCGCGAACTCATGGGCGTCATCAGTGCGCACGAGTGGCGCAAGAAGGGCGTTGAAATCCCGGCGCTGACGTCAAGCGGTGCGGCGGCTGCCAAAGCCGCGCCTAACAACCGCATTTACCCGCATTACGGCGTGTTCTCGCCGGTGCGGGGCGAGTATGTTGATTTGGTCGCTACCGCGCCCCTGCCCAAGCAACGCCCACCGAAGTTTGTGGCGTTTGACATCGGCACCGGCACCGGCGTGCTGGCTGCCGTGCTGTCGCTGCGCGACGTAGACCAAGTGGTGGCGACTGACCAGGACCCGCGCGCGCTTGAATGCGCCAAAGAAAATATTTACAAACTGCGTTTGCCTAACCCGGTGAAGGTGATGCAGGCCGATTTGTTTCCAGAAGGCTTGGCGTCGGTCATTGTCTGCAACCCACCATGGCTGCCTGCGCGCCCCGGCTCGCCACTGGAGCGTGCCGTGTACGACGAGGGCAGCCAGATGTTGCTCGGGTTTTTAAACGGGGTGGCCGCGCACCTAGCACCGCATGGCGAGGCGTGGCTGATCTTGTCGGACTTTGCTGAGCACTTGGGCTTGCGGTCTCGCGCTGAATTGCTCGCGGCCATTCAAGCCGGGGGCTTGAAGGTGCTGGGCCGCATGGATGCTAAACCCGTGCACGCCAAGGCGCTTGACAGCACGAATCCGCTGGCCGAAGCACGCGGGCTAGAAGTGACCTCGCTCTGGCGCTTGGGCGCGGCTTAGCGATGATTCTGTTAGCCCCGATGGAGGGCCTTCTTGATTTTGTGCTGCGCGATGTTTTAACCCGCGTTGGCGGCATTGACCGCTGTGTGTCGGAGTTCATCCGCATCACTGACCAGCTGCTGCCGGAGCGTGTGTTCACCCGCATCGTGCCTGAGCTGCACAACGGCGGGCGCACTTTTGCGGGCGTGCCGGTACGTGCACAACTGCTGGGGTCCGATCCGGTTTGCCTGGCCGAAAACGCGGCGCGGCTGGCAGCACTTGGCCCGGCGGGCATTGATTTGAATTTTGGTTGCCCTGCCAATGTGGTCAACCGCCACGGCGGCGGGGCGAAGCTGCTGGATGAGCCTGAAACTATTTTTGCCATCGTCAGCGCGGTTCGGCGGGCCGTGCCTGCGCACATGCCCGTGTCTAGCAAAATGCGTTTGGGCTACCACGACGATTCACGCGCCATTGAATGCGCTTTGGCCATTGCAAACGGCGGCGCTGATGAGCTGGTGGTGCACGCCCGCACCAAGGTGCAGGCCTACCGCCCACCCGCCTACTGGAACCGGATTGCCGACATTCGCGCCGCTGTAACCATTCCGGTGATTGCCAACGGTGAAATTTGGACGGTGCAAGACGCCGCTGCCTGCCGCGCTGCGTCTGGGAGCGACATGCTGATGATTGGCCGTGGCGCGGTGGCTGACCCGGGGCTGGGCCTGGCTATCAAATCCCACATGCTTGGTGAACGCAGCGGTCAGTCAGACTCGCAAATTGCAGCAGTTGCTTGGCCCACGTTGATGCCCTTGGTGCTCGATTTTTGGCACATCGTTACCACCCGGCTAGACAGCAAAGCCCAAGCCGGGCGGCTTAAGCAGTGGCTGAATTTTTTGCGCCGGCGTTTCCCCGAAGCGGAAGCGGCTTACCAGGCGCTCAAAACCGTGAACAGCCCGGCTGAAGTTGAAGCTTGGCTGCAGCAAAATTTGCAGAGCCAAGCTGCGCAGGCGCAGTGGGCTGAAGAGCAATTTAAAACGCTGATTGAGCAGGCTTAAATTGCTATTTATTCAGTAGCTGCTCGCGCCCATTTTCAATGCGCTGCAGCCCTATTTAATACTAATCGCCGAGCACCACGCCTTCACGCCGTGGGTCAGCGCCGCCGAAAAATCCGGTCGGCGTGCGCTGAATGGCCTGCAAGCCACTGGTCATGTTCTGCTCACGCACTTCAGCACCGCGCGCTTTAAGCGCCTCAACGGTGGCAGGTGAAAAGCGCTTTTCTTCCAGCAGGCTAGGGCCGTTGTTGGAGCCGAAGTTAGGCAGGTCAATGGCTTGCTGGGCGTTCAGGCCCCAGTTCAAGGTGCCGTACAGCACCTTGGCGGTGTAGTGAATGATCAGCGCGCCGCCGGGGCTGCCGCCGCTCATCACGACTTTGTTGGTGGCTTTATCAAACACCAGTGTGGGCGCCATCGATGACCTGG
>JANOWB010000395.1:0-2680 GCA_031417695.1 Polaromonas sp. | reverse complement strand
AGTGACGATGACCGCGCCTGTCAGCGGCACGCGCTGGCTAAGGGTAAGCTGAATGTCACCCGTGCCGGGCGGCATGTCGACAATCAAATAATCAAGGTCTTGCCAGTTGGTTTGCCGCAGCAATTGGTCTAACGCCTGCGTGGCCATGGGGCCGCGCCAAATCATGGCCTGGTCAGGCTCGACCAAAAAGCCAATTGACATCACCTGCAGGCCGTGCCCGCGCATCGGCATCATGCTTTTGCCATCGATGCTTTCAGGCTTGCCCGTTACGCCCATCATCATCGGAATGCTGGGGCCGTAAATGTCCGCATCCAGCAAACCCACGCTGGCGCCCTCGGCCGCCAACGCCAACGCCAAATTAACCGCGGTGGTGCTCTTGCCTACGCCGCCTTTGCCCGACGCCACTGCAATGATGTTTTTTACCCCTGGCAACAACTGCACGCCGCGCTGCACGCTGTGGGCGGCAACTTGCGTGCTGGTGGTGATGGTGACGCTGCTCACGCCTTCAACCGTCAAGGCTGCGGCGGTCAAGGCATTTTCAAATGCAGCGTGCTGGCTTTTGGCGGGGTAGGCCAGTTCAAGATCAAAGGAGGCGGCGCCTCCGGCAATTTTTACGTTCTTCAACGCCTTGCTGGCAACGAAGTCTTTGCCAGTGTTGGGGTCAATGACGGCAGCTAGCGCTTGTAGGAGTTGGTCTGTAGTGGGCATGGGAGAGTTTTCAGTCAGCACTTCAGTGTAGCTAACGCACATAAAATGGAACTTTCCCGTCAATAAAAAGCACAAAAATGCCGCGCCAACTCTTCGTCACGACTGCCCTGCCCTACGCCAACGGCAAATTTCACATTGGTCACATCATGGAATACATCCAGGCTGACATTTGGGTGCGGTTTCAGCGCATGCAGGGCAACCACGTGAATTTTGTCGGCGCTGACGACGCCCACGGCGCACCGATCATGATTGCGGCTGAAAAAGCGGGCGTAACGCCGCAGCAGTTTGTGGCCGATATTGCGGCGGGGCGTAAAGAGTATCTGGATGGTTTTCATATAAGGTTTGACAACTGGAGCCACACTGACAGCGAAGAAAACCACGCTCTTTGCAAACTGATTTATGAGGAACTAGACAAGGTCGGATTAATTGGCAAAAAAAGTGTGGAGCAGTTTTACGACCCCGAAAAGAGTATGTTCTTACCGGATCGTTTTATTAAAGGCGAGTGTCCTAAATGCCACACCAAGGACCAGTACGGAGACAACTGTGAGAACTGCGGTGCGGTTTATGTACCCACAGATCTGATCAATCCTTATTCCGCTTTGTCAGGCGCCAAACCTGAGCTGAAATCTGCCGAACATTACTTTTTCAATCTGTCGGATCAGCGTTGCGTCGACTTCCTGGAAGCATGGACTCAAGACGGTAAATTGCAGCCAGAAGTAGCCAATAAAGTTAAAGAGTGGTTTTCTGTACGAACGAACCAGGACGGCAGCACCAGTGAAGGCTTGGCTGACTGGGATATCTCACGCGACGCACCGTACTTTGGAATTGAGATTCCCAATGCGCCGGGTAAATATTTTTACGTCTGGTTCGATGCGCCGATTGGGTACTTGGCGTCATTAAAAAACCTGCTTGGCAAACGTGGAGAAGATTTTGATGCTTACATGACAGACCCGGCTGTTGAGCAATACCATTTCATCGGCAAAGACATCGTCACTTTTCATACTTTGTTTTGGCCGGCTGTGCTGAAGTTCAGCGGCCGCAAAACACCGACCAACGTGTTTGTACACGGCTTTTTGACCGTGAACAACGGCGAAAAAATGAGCAAAAGCCGGGGCACGGGGCTTGACCCGCTCAAATACCTGAGCCTGGGCATGAACCCGGAGTGGCTGCGGTACTACCTGGCTGCGAAGTTGAATGCCAAAAATGAGGATATTGACTTCAATGCTGATGACTTTATGGCTCGGGTGAATAGCGATTTGATTGGGAAGTATGTAAACATTGCCAGTCGCACAGCGCCGTTTTTTGCAAAGTATTTTGACAACCGAATGCAAGCGATAGAGATGAGCTCTTGGCAAGGCGTGGCCCTCACTACAAAGACGCACAGTTTTGCATTGGCTTGTGCATTTAGCGCAGATATCAAAATCTCGTTGGAGAACAGAGAATTCAGCAAGGCGACCCGCTTAATTATGGAAGTGGCGGATGCATTGAACAAAGAATTCGATGCATTTAAGCCGTGGATTTTGGCGAAAACCGCTTCTACTGATCCAAAAGCTAAAGAGCAGCTTGCGCAGATCTGTGCTTCTTCAATTGCTGGATTTAAAGCGCTCAGCATTTTCCTTAAGCCCATTCTTCCATCCCTTGTGGCTCAAGCTGAACATTTTTTGAATTCATCACCGCTAAGTTGGGACGAACTGACCCAACCTATCGATCCGCGGAAATTCCTTGAACCTGGACATGTTTTCAATGAGTTTCGACCACTAATGCAACGAGTCACACAAGAGCAACTTGATGCATTGTTTGAGCCTCCAGCCCAAGAAATACGGGCGCAAACAGCTACTGAATTAATAGTAAATCCGGCGACGGGGACGCCCTCACCCCAACCCTCTCCCGCGGGCGGGGGAGGGAGTGATCCGGGGGGCGAAGCTATCGCCCCCACCATCACGATTGACGACTTCGCCAAAATAGACCTGCG
>JANOWB010000394.1:0-2722 GCA_031417695.1 Polaromonas sp. | reverse complement strand
GCGTGTGGCCGCCAAAATAGCTGCCCGCCTCAAACAGGGTGATGTCGGCTTTGCCCTGAAGCGCGTGCGCTGCTGCCAGGCCAGAAATGCCGGATCCAACGATGGCGACTCGCGGGCGGACTTTGCTTAGCATCGCCGCGCCGGGAATAAAAATGTTGCAAAGCGCCCCAAGGCGAACAAGGGAGGGAGGGAGGAGGAGAACCACCCTGGGATTTCTTTCAAGCCTGAACGGCTTAAAAGGCTTCGCAACCATGAAACTGGCTGGTCACGCCTTACAAACGCTGCACTGCGTGATGTAGCGTGACACCCAGTTATGAGCGTTCCCGTGCCCGCAGAGTTCCCCTCGGCCATGCAATTGGCGAAGTAAATATCTGTGAGCTTAAAGTGCACCATGGACGAAGTATAAGCCAAAAATTACTAGTCGGTCAAATAGTGACTGATTGGTAATAAATTCGCTGTCTGCTTGCCCAAGACACTTGATAAAGCTTACTTCTGGGCCAGCTGCTTTTCAATCTCCTTGACGAATTGCTTGCTGTCAGGCGCGGCCATTGAATTGAAACTGACCACGCTTTGCCCGTCCCGGCCGATCACGTATTTGTAGAAGTTCCACTTCGGCGTGGTGCCAGACTTGGCGCTGAGTTCCTTGAACAGCGGGCTGGCGTCTTTGCCCGAAACGGTGGTTTTAGTAAACATAGGAAACTTCACGCCGAAGGTGTTGGCACAGAAGTCAGCAATCTGTTTGTTGCTGCCGGTTTCTTGTGCAAAGTCATTCGACGGAAAGCCCAGCACGACCAAACCTTTGTCTTTGTACTTGCTGTGCAGCGCTTCTAACCCCTCATACTGCGAAGTAAAACCACAAAAGCTTGCCGTATTTACCACTACCACCACCTTGCCGCTGTACTGGCACAAGGACTGCGGCTTTTCATCTTGCAAGCGCATAACGTCTTGTTTTAGCAGCGCGGGGCATGCCGTATCAGCCGGAGCAGCGGCGTGGCCTGAACCGAAAAAGCCAGCGCCCGCCAAGGCAAGCAGCGCGGCGCCCATCACAGGGCGAGATAAATAGACAGACGACAGGTGCATGGCGACCTCCAACATCAACGAAGCGGAAAATACCGCTTTATCACTGAGTTATACGCCAGATTCGGTGCAGTAGATTCGCCCGACTTGACTTGCAATACCCCTGCGTGGGGCCATTTGTCACAAATACTGCCTAAAATTGTGTTGGCTGCAAGATGCAAACCAACAACATCCAGCGCAGCATTTTCTGCGTAATATAACGAAGCGCACGTCCAGGTGCGAAGGAGTTCATATGCTTTACCCTGAATTGTTTAAACAGCTTGAGTCCGTTCGCTGGGACATGGACAAAGACATTCCGTGGTCAAGTTTTGATGCGTCGCAACTCACCGATGAGCAGGCGCAAACCATCAAGATGAACGCTATCACTGAATGGGCGGCGCTGCCGGCCACCGAAATGTTTTTGCGCGACAACAAAGACGACAGCGATTTTTCAGCTTTCATGTCGATCTGGTTTTTTGAAGAACAAAAACACTCGCTGGTGCTGATGGAATACCTCAAACGCTTTCGGCCCGACTTGGCGCCGACTGAAAAAGAGCTGCATGAAGTGCGCTTTGAGTTTGAGCCCGCGCCGCCACTTGAAACGCTGATGCTGCACTTTTGCGGCGAAATCAGGCTTAACCATTGGTACCGCCGCGCCAGCGAGTGGCACACCGAGCCAGTGATTAAAAAAATCTACACCCAACTCAGCCAGGACGAGGCGCGCCACGGTGGCGCTTACCTGCGCTACATGAAGCGGGCGATTAATAATTTTGGCAATGACGCTAAGGCTGCGTTCGTTAAAGTCGGCGTGCTGATGGCAAGTGCGCGCCGCACCGCCCAAGCGCTGCACCCCACCAATTTGCATGTAAACAAAAACTTGTTTCCACGCGACACCATTCAGTCGCGCCTGCCCAACCCCGAGTGGCTGGAGCACTGGCTGGACACACAAATCAAGTTTGACGCGGTGTGGGAAGGCAAAGTGGTCGAGCGCATATTGCACAACATGAGCCTTTTGATGAACCAGAGCTTTAAAACGGTGCAAGAGCTGAACCGCTACCGCAAAGAGTTGGGCCGCGAAATTGCGGGCGCCATTGCGGCCCCCTTGGATGCAGGGCAAGCCAAGCCTCAGCTGGTGTGACCGCCCCTGACTTTTCAAACAAGGTTGTAGCGCGCGAAGATGCGTTGCAACGCGTTAAAAACCTCCCGCAGCCGGTTGTTTTTACCAACGGTGTGTTCGACGTGCTTCACCGCGGGCACGTGACTTACCTGGCACAGGCGCGCGCACTCGGTGCAAGTTTGGTGGTGGCATTAAACACAGACGCATCGGCCAGGCGCTTGGGCAAAGGCGATGACCGACCGTTAAACAATGAGCAAGACCGCGCTTGGGTCATGGCCGCGCTAGAGTCGGTCAGTCTTGTCACCTGGTTCGACGAAGACACGCCGCTTCAACTGATCCGCCGCGTGCGGCCGCACGTGCTGGTGAAGGGCGGCGACTACAAGAAGAGCGAAGTGGTCGGCCACCAGATCGTCGAGCGCGCCGGCGGCGAAGTAATCCTCGTCGATCTCGTGCCGGGCCAAAGCACGACCCGGCTTGTCGAGCGCGCCAAACCTGCAAGCAACAAGTCTGCAAGCAACAAGCCCGGGGGCAAGCCGCGGAAAAAATAGC
>JANOWB010000393.1:0-2922 GCA_031417695.1 Polaromonas sp. | reverse complement strand
CGAATTGGCGCGGCGTGGCGAAGAGCTCAACATTTTGGGCGCCACCAGCGGCGACACCGGCAGCGCCGCTGAATACGCCATGCGCGGCAAGCGCGGAGTGCGCGTGTTCATGACGTCACCGGACGGGCGGATGAGCCCGTTTCAGCAGGCACAAATGTTTAGCTTGCAAGACGAAAACATTCACAACATCGCCATCAAAGGGGTGTTCGACGATTGCCAGGACATTGTCAAGGCGGTGTCGAATGACCTTGAATTTAAGCGGCGGTACAAAATTGGCACGGTGAACTCGATCAACTGGGCGCGCCTAATGGCGCAGGTGGTTTACTATTTTGCTGGCTATTTACAGGCGACCAGCGCCGGGGTCAGCCCCTCACCCCAGCCCTCTCCCCAAAGGGGCGAGGGAGCAGAGCGGGCTCCTGAATTACTCCCTCTCCCGCTGGGAGAGGGTGGGGGTGAGGGCTCTGCGCTTTTAAAGGTCAGCTTCACTGTTCCCTCCGGCAACTTTGGCAACGTCTGCGCAGGCCACGTCGCGCGCATGATGGGTTTGCCTATTGCGCACCTGGTCGTGGCTACCAACGAGAACGATGTGCTTGACGAGTTTTTTCGCACGGGTATGTACCGCGTCAGGAAAAGCACCGACACACACGAAACCTCCAGCCCGTCGATGGATATTTCCAAAGCATCCAACTTTGAGCGCTTTGTATTCGACCTGCTGGGCCGTGATGGTGCGCAAACCAAAGCGCTGTTTCATGACCAGCTGAACGCCACAGGCAGTTTTGATTTAAGCGGCAACGCAGCTTTTAAGTCAGCAGCCAAAACCTACGGTTTTCTAAGCGGTAAAAGCACGCACGCCAACCGCTTGGCTACCATTCAAAATGTGTATGCGCAGTTCAATGACATCATCGACACGCACACCGCCGACGGCGTGAAAGTCGCGCGCGAGCACATGCAAGCGGGTGTGCCAATGGTGGTGCTGGAAACCGCGCTGCCGATTAAATTTGCTGAAACCATTGAAGAAGCGCTGGGCAAACTGCCGCCGCGTCCGCCGCAGTTCAACGAAATTGAGGCGCTGCCCAAGCGTGTCAAACTAATGCCGCCTGATGTGGCTCAAATCAAGTCATATATCGTTCAAAATGTGCATTGAATCAGTCTTTAGCCCAATAAATACGGGCGCGAGCAGCTCCTTAAACCATAGCGTTTTTCGTTCTTTGAAAGTGCTCTCATGAACGTGGTCGGATTTGCCGGGTATTCTGGCGCGGGCAAAACAACGCTGGTCGAGCAATTGATTACGGTGCTTAAAAGCCGTGGCCAAAGGGTGTCTGTGGTCAAACATGCGCACCACAAATTCGACATTGACCATCCCGGCAAAGACACTTTTCGCCACCGCGCGGCGGGTGCTTTTGAAGTGGTGGTGGCGTCCAGCAACCGACTTGCCTTGATGCGTGAGTTTGAGCAAGCGACTGAGCTGACTGTTCATCAATTGATTGCCGAGCTGTATGAGGGCGTGGACTGGGTGCTGGTAGAAGGTTTTAAAGAAAGCGATATCTTGAAGATTGAAGTGTGGCGCGCGCCCGCTGATTCAAGCGACGCTAACCCCGTTCGTTACATGATTGATGACTTTATCGTTGCCATTGCCACCGATGCACCGCAGCTGTTGCCCCACGCCACCCAGCGGCCAATACTCGACATTAACAACGCTGAAGTGGTGGCTGATTATTTACTGGCTAACCACGAGCGGTTTGCATATTCATTTGACATGCACTGAGGTGACGCAATGACCGCTCCAGCAACCAGCGCCTCGTTTAAACCGCTCAAGCTATTGAAGCCACTAGCCGAGGCACTGGCTGAATTGCTGGCCCATGCCGCGCCGTTTGATCGGGTTGAATCCGTCAGTACGTTCGATGCCGATGGCCGCGTGCTGGCGCGCGACCTGGTCGCCGAATTGAACGTGCCAGTGCATGACAACAGCGCCATGGACGGTTACGCCGTGCGCAGCAGCGACTGGCAAAGCAGCGCAACCCCATTTGCCGTCAACCAGCGCGTGGCTGCGGGCAGCGTTGGCCAAGCGCTGGGGGCGATGAGCGCCGCTCGTATTTTTACCGGCGCCCCTATTCCCGAAGGCGCTGATGCCGTTGTGATGCAAGAAGACTGCGTGGTCGATGGAACCGCGCTGCGGCTCCCTAGCTCGCCCAAGTCGGGCCAGTGCATTCGCAGGCAAGGCGAAGACGTTCGACTGGGTTCAGCCGTGCTATGTAAAGGGGAGCGCCTTGCGCCCGCATCAATTGGCTTGGCGGCAAGTATTGGCTTTGCGCAATTGCCTGTAGCGCCGCGTGTGCGGGTGGCCTTATTTTCAACCGGTGACGAACTGGTCATGCCCGGTGACGTGGCCCCTGGCGACATGAAACCTGGCGCTATTTACAACTCTAACCGCTTCTTTTTACGCGCTTTGCTCCAGCGCTTGGGCTGCGCGGTCACAGACATGGGCATCGTTCCGGACAAGTTAGATGCCACCATCGCCGCGCTTGATGCCGCCAGCGTAGGGCACGACCTGGTGCTGACCAGCGGCGGAGTATCAGTCGGTGAAGAAGACCATATCAAGCCCGCTGTGCAGGCGCTGGGCGAGTTAACGCTGTGGCAAATCGCAATCAAGCCCGGCAAGCCTTTTGCATATGGCAAGCTCAAAACGGCGCATTTCATTGGGCTGCCTGGCAACCCGGTGTCCAGCTTTGTCACCTTTGTTTTATTAGTGCGGCCGTTTATTTTGAAGCTGCAGGGCGCAACCCAGCTTGCTCCTCAATCAATAGCTGCTCGCGCCCATTTTGATTGGCCTAAAGCCGATAAAAGGCGAGAATTTCTGCGAGTCAAGCACAATTTGGCGGGTGGTTTGGACTTGTTCAACAACCAAAGCTCGGGCGTGCTCAC
>JANOWB010000392.1:0-5772 GCA_031417695.1 Polaromonas sp. | reverse complement strand
GCGCTGCAAAAGCCATTGGCGTAACGCAAGCAGCCCGCTAGCTGATAGATCAAATCTGTATAACCGCTGCCCGGCTATAACAATACAATCACCCATGGACTTGAAGCAGCTGGAATACTTTGTGCGCGTGGCCGAGCTGGGCAGCTTTACCCGCGCCGCAGTAGCGTTGGATATTGCCCAGCCTGCGCTAAGCCGCCAAATTCGCCTGCTTGAAGTCGAGCTGCGGCAAAACCTGCTCACCCGCAACGGGCGCGGCGCGCTGCCGACTGAAGCGGGCAACCTGCTGCTGAAACACGGGCGCGGCATATTGCATCAGGTTGCGCTGGCGCGCGAAGAGCTGGGCACGGTGCGCGGCGCACTCACCGGCCGCGTGTCAATTGGCCTGCCGCCCAGCTTGTCGCGGCTGATGGCCGTGCCGCTGAGCCAAGCTTTTAAAAAACACCTGCCGCAAGCGCATTTAACGCTGACTGAAGGGTTTTCAGTGTTGATGCTCGACGGCCTGCGCGTGGGCAACCTCGACGTTGCTGTGCTGTACAACGCCGAACCGTCGCCAGACGTGGAACTGACACCGCTGCACACTGACCAATTGGTGTTGATTTCAAAGCAAACCAGCGCCCCAACCCGCCCGGCCAAGCGCCAAAGCATCACGCTGGCGGCTGTCGCCAAGCTGCCCCTGATACTGCCAAGCAGGCCTAACGCTTTTCGAATTTTGATTGAGCGCGAAATGCGCAAAATGGCCTTGCTGCCCCACATCACGCTAGAAGTTGATGGCCTGAACGCCATTTTGAATTTGGTCAAAGAAGGCATGGGGCACGCCCTATTGCCCAGCTACACGCTTAGCAACTTTGACGACGCCGCGCTTTTTAGCGTACGCAGCATTACCCAGCCCGCCATTACCAGCCAGCTCATGCTGGCGCGGGCGGCGCGCAGGCCCAGCACCGCCACGCAAACCATCGCTGCAGACTTGATCAAATCTGCGCTGGTAGCGGCCATGCTGCCCCACAAGCAAGGCAAAATCGCCGCATGACCTCAACAACTCAGGGTGCAGTGGGCGTGGCCGGTGTAGCTGGCGTGATGGGCTGGCCAATAGCCCATTCACGCTCGCCACTGATTCACAACTTCTGGCTACAGCAGCACGGCCTGGCGGGCGAGTACGTGTTGCTGCCGGTTGAGCCTGGTACGCTGGTCGCAGCGCTGAACGGCCTGTCCGAGCGCGGATTTAAGGGCTGCAACATCACCATTCCACACAAGGTCGATGCGCTAAAGCTGGTGCAAGTGCTTGACGCCAACGCCGCCCGGGTTGGCGCAGTCAACACGGTGGTGGTGCAAGCCGATGGCAGGCTAAAAGGCATGAACACCGATGGCTTTGGCTACATTCAAAGCCTGCTTGAGGTTGACCCGGCTTGGAAGGCCGACGCAGGGCCAATCACGGTGCTGGGCGCAGGTGGTGCGGCGCGCGCCGTGGTGCTGGCGCTAGCTGACCTCGGGGCCAAAGAAATCCGCCTACTCAACCGTTCGCCAGACAAAGCGCTGGCGCTAGCTGCCGAGTTTGGCTCGCCCATCACGGCCCTGCCCTGGGAAACGCGCCACAACGCGCTTGCCAATTGTGCGCTGCTGGTCAACACCACCAGCCTGGGCATGCACGGCGCTGGGGAGCTTGACTTAAACCTTGACCAGCTACCCGTCAGCGCGATGGTGTCAGACATCATTTACGTGCCTTTGCAAACGCCGTTGTTGGCGGCAGCCAAAGCGCGCGGCAATTTAACGGTGAACGGCTTGGGCATGCTGCTTAACCAAGCGCGGCCCGCGTTTGAAGCCTGGTTTGGCGTCCTGCCCAGCGTTACGCCCGAGCTGCGCCGCGCAATTGAGGCCACGCTTTAGCTGTGGTTAGCCCAGCCGATTCCCAAATTGCTATAAATTAAATAGCTGCTCGCGCCCGTATTTACTGGTTAAAACCACTAAAACATACTGTTTTTAGTGTCGTTTTAGCTCTTTTTGAGCGAAATCCGCTGCAAGCCTCAATGCTCAGTTGGCAGCATCATGGCCAGTCTTTCACTCAGGCCATCTGCACGGTCAGGCCCAGCGATTTCTTCGACATTAGTAATGATCTCGCGGGCAATCACCAGCATCGATTCACGGTCTTTAGCGCCGCGTAGTTGGTCTCGCAGGCTGTTGGCCAGTTCAGGCATTTTGCGCACAAACATGCGCTCAACAATGTCGAATAAAAACATGCGCACAGTTGCCAGCGACCGTTTGCCTTCGAAGGTGTCTGACGACGATGACGGCGCATTGCCAATAACCGGCGCCGCGGCACCAAGCGGTGCCGAAAGCGATTCAACAAAGCGAATGGGTACAGGCGCAGCTTGCGACGCAGCAAAGTCAGAAAGTTTGGCTGCCGCCTGCTTGCTGATTGATTCCGCCGCAATCAGGTAGCCGTCTGCCATGAGCCTTTGCAGCATGCCCACATCGCCCTGCAGCAACCACACCAACTCATCGCGGGTTCGAATACCGTCAGCCAGAAAAAGCGCAGAGCGCTCCCGCACGCTCAAGCTGCGTTGCCGGGATGCCAGCTCAAGTCTGGCTTTGTCAGATTTCAATAAAGGCATGAGACCCGATAACCCGTTTTGTAGTTAAACGTAAATAGTAGTTATGGAGTGTGACTTGGTGATGACGTTCAGTAAGCCCAAGCAGAGCCGGTTTTTCTGACTTTCAATCAACGATCTGGCGACTTTCAGGGCAAACCTTGTCGCCCGGGGTAGACAGAATCAATAAACGAGCGACATAATTTATTTAATGGTTTTTTTAGACTAAAGACACCGCCGGAGCAAATACAAAATCGTGCGCCGCCATACAAATCACCCACACCTAAACCTATCTCGCATCAGGAAAACCACAAATGAACGAAATCAAAAAAGCACGCAAGTTGATTCACACCGACCCCCAATCGCCGGCAGCCGTTATCTTGGCCAAGCTGGTTCGCGCGCTGGAGTCAGACGAGCATTTCGACGTGTGCGACTTGTACCGGCTGAGCTTTGATAATTTCAACCTGGCCATCGACATATTGAAAGAATGGCGGCTAGACCGCTATTACTCGGGCAAGGCCAAGCTGCATGACTTGTCGGTGCAAGTAGGCGCGCTAACCGCCTGATAAAGGGTGAAAATTGATATTAAATAGCCCTATAGCCCAACAAATACGGGCGCGAGCAGCTCCTATATAAATAGCGCTTCAGATTGCATTTTTAAACCTCAATTGAGCAGGAGCTGCGCAAGACTAAACTCTGGCGGTGACTCTTTTTAACGATCTAGGTTTTTCGCCCGACTTTTTGCCACCCCTTTTAAAGGCGGTTGCAGATTTAGGCTACAGCAACCCCACCGCCATTCAATGCGCCGCCATTCCTGCCCTGCTGCAAGGGCAAGACGTGCTGGCCAGCTCCCAAACCGGCTCTGGCAAAACGGCAGCTTTTGCCCTGCCCTTGCTGCAAGCGGCCTTGACTGCACCAGCCCGCTCAGGCCGCAGCACCCACGCGCTGATTTTGGTGCCCACCCGCGAGCTGGCTGTGCAAGTAGCAAGCGCGCTGGCAGACTTTTCTAAACACCTGCCCCAGCGCATCAAAGTCGCCGTGGTGTATGGCGGCGTATCGATCAACCCGCAAATGATGCACCTGCGCGGCGGCGCCGACATTGTGGTGGCCACGCCCGGGCGGTTAATTGATTTGATTGACCACAACGCGCTGAGCTTGAGCCAAGTCAAAACGCTGGTGCTAGACGAGGCAGACAAACTGCTAGACCTGGGCTTTGCAGACGAGCTGGCCCGCATAATGGCGCTGCTGCCTGCCAAGCGGCAAAACGCCCTGTTTTCAGCCACCTTCCCGCCCGCAGTGGAGGCGCTGGCCGCCAGCCTGATGCACGCCGCGTCTGGCGCGCCGCTGCGCATCAACATTCAACCCGAGCCAGAAGCAGCGCTAGACATGACCCAGCGCGCCATTGAGGTCGACATCGCCCGCCGCACCCAGCTGCTGCGGCACCTAGTGCAAACCGAAAAATGGACCCGCGTGCTGGTTTTTGTAGCCACCAAACACGCCGCTGAAATAGTGGCTGACAAGCTGCGCAAAGCCGACATCAACGCCGAGCCGTTTCATGGCGAGCTAAGCCAAGGCAAACGCACACAGGTGCTGATGGACTTCAAAGCCAGCGCCGTGCAGGTGGTGGTTGCCACAGACGTGGCGGCGCGGGGCTTAGACATTACCGCGCTCCCGGTGGTCGTCAATTACGACCTGCCCCGCTCAGCAGTCGACTACACCCACCGCATCGGCCGCACGGGGCGCGCTGGGCTGAGCGGTATGGCGATTAGTTTTGTCAGTGCAGCTACCAATGCGCATTTCAAGCTGATTGAAAAACGCCATGCGATTTCAGTGGTGCGGGAGCAAGTGGCCGGGTTTGAGCCGGTAGAAGTCGCGCCTGTGAATACTGCTGATCCGCAGGGGACGGGGGGCGTTAAGGGGAAGCGGCCTAGTAAGAAGGATAAGTTGCGGGCTGCTGTAATCAGTGGCAGCTGATATTCCTTCTATCCTGACAAAAATAAGTTTTAAAAGGGAAATCAAATCATGGGCGAATGGTCCGACTACTTTGAAGATTTTCCTGACGAAAACCCAGCAAACCATCGTTGTGACGTTGATAACGCTATGGAGCGAAGAGTTCAAAAGGAGGCTACTTATTCAGCAGCGGCGCTTCTTAAAAACGAAGAAATCCGTAAACAACGGGACTTCGAGCAACAGCAAGCGCAGGAGACGCGGCAGCGTAAGCGTGATCAAGCTCAATCTGACTTACACCGAAGCATAGGTGCCCTTATGGAGGCCTACGGATGGCTAGACGTTCATATTGGACTAAAACTAAAACACCACTTTGACAGTGACCCTGAAGTTCATGCACTTCTAAACCCAAAGTCACCGATGAAGCTTAGGCTTGATTGCCTCAATAAATTAGTGCAAAACACTTCAGCTGACCTGCTAGATTCAACCAGGAATGATTGGTTAACTTGGACAACGCAAGCTGAGGAACTTCGTACACTCCGAAACGACTACGCCCATGGTCGCTGGATTTTTAACGACGAACCTGGGCAAAAAAATTTCCGTTTTGCTCGTTTGAACTGGGATGCGTACCAACAACAAACACATACAACTCTAGCGGCGTCACCGGCAGAGATTGATACTCTCTCGGCGAATATTTGGAAACTAATTCGCGCCTTGGATGATGTGATGCAACGTGTCTTTCCCCTCAACCCAAGAAAGTTGGCACCGTCAAAGGTAAGCCAAAAGCAAAAAGGCTCCAAAACCGAAGTCCTGAAGCCTTTTAAAGCGTCTTCAGCGCAAAGCTGAAGAACAAGGGGTCACGAGAGCTTAGTAGCCGCCGCGTCCACCGCCGCCGCCGCTACCGTAGCCGCCGCCACCGCCGGAACGACCACCACCGCCGCCGCCGTAGCCGCCGCCGCCTGAACGATCACCGCCGCCGCCACCACCGCCGTAACCACCACCACCGCCGCCGAAGCCGCCGGTACGTGGAGGACGTGCCTCCATCGGACGGGCTTCGTTCACGGTGATTGCACGGCCGCCGAGTGACTGGCCGTTCATGCCGGCGATAGCAGCTTGCGCTTCAGCGTCGCTGCCCATTTCGACGAAACCAAAGCCCTTTGAACGGCCGGTGTCGCGCTCCATCATCACCTTGGCGCTGGTGATGGAACCAAATTCGCCAAAAGACTGTTGCAAGTCTTCGTCG
>JANOWB010000391.1:0-6958 GCA_031417695.1 Polaromonas sp. | reverse complement strand
CGCGTGATGTGCTGCTGGAAATCGCCCAACGCATAGCGCCGCTGGGCTGGCATGTGGTGGTGTACTTTGAGGCGGCTGACCTGCCTGAGCTGTATGACTTTTTTACGGCACTGCCCACTACGGTAGTGGTTGACCACATGGGCCGGCCGGATGTTAAGAAACCGGTAGACGGGCCTGAGTTTGAACTATTCGTGAAGATGATGCGTGAACACCCGAACATTTGGAGCAAAGTCAGCTGCCCTGAACGGCTAAGTGTTGGCGGCCCCAGAGCGCTGAATGGCGAGCAGCACGCCTACCAGGACGTTGTGCCGTTTGCAAAACGTTTGGTCGAAACCTTCCCCGACCGCGTGCTGTGGGGCACCGACTGGCCACACCCCAACCTAAAAGATCACATGCCTGACGACGGCTTGCTGGTTGACTTTATTCCGCAGATTGCCATCACGCCGCAGCTGCAGCAAAAACTGCTGGTAGATAATCCGACTCGTCTGTACTGGAGTTGAAATGTCTTTAAACAAAAACTACCTGGACGTGCCCGGCACCACCATTTTTGATGCCGACGAAAGCCGCAAGGGCTACCACTTGAACCAGTTTTGCATGTCGCTCATGAAGCATGAAAACCGCGAGCGCTTCAAAGCTGACCAACGCGCTTATGTCGACGAATGGCCAATGACGGAAGAGCAAAAACAAGCGGTGCTGAACGTGGATTTGAACCGCGCGATATCACTTGGCGGCAATATTTACTTTTTGGCCAAGCTGGGTGCCACGCATGGCAAAAGCTTTCAGCAAATGGCGGGCAGCATGACGGGCATGACTGAACTGGAATACCGAGACATGATGATCAGCGGCGGGCGCTCAGTTGAAGGCAACCGTGTGGTGGGCGAGGGCGGCACCGCGCAGGCGCATCGCCAGCCGCAGGGCAAGGCCGCAAAACTTGGAGCGTTGTAAATGGCACGCATCACCGCCTGCGTTTTTACTTCGCACGTGCCCGCAATTGGCGCTGCCATCGACACCGGCAAAACGCACGAGCCGTATTGGGCGTCCCTATTCAAAGGTTACGAGTATTCCAAGCAATGGATGAAAGACAACACGCCCGACGTGATTTTTCTGGTGTTCAACGACCATGCCACTGCGTTTAGCCTGGACATGATTCCGACTTTTGCCATCGGAACCGCCGCCAGCTACCAGCCCGCCGACGAAGGTTGGGGCCCGCGCCCTGTGCCAGTGGTGCAGGGCCACCCAGAACTGGCTGCGCACATTGTGCAGTCGGTGATTCAGCAGGACTTTGACCTAACGATAGTCAACAAAATGGACGTTGACCACGGGCTGACTGTGCCGCTCAGCTTGATGTGCGGCCAACCCCCGGCGACAGACTTCAACTGGCCGTGCCCGGTGATTCCGTTTGCCGTGAATGTGGTGCAGTACCCCGTACCGTCCGGCCAGCGTTGCCTGAACATTGGCAAAGCGATACGCAAAGCGATTGAGTCATATGACGAAGACTTGAACGTGCAAATTTGGGGAACAGGCGGCATGAGCCACCAGCTGCAAGGCCCGCGCGCAGGTTTGATAAATAAGGAGTTTGATGCAGCGTTTATGGACATGCTGATCAATGACCCCGAGCTACAGGCTGCCATGCCGCATATTGACTACGTGCGCGAGGCGGGCAGCGAAGGCATTGAGCTGGTGATGTGGTTGATTGCACGCGGTGCAATGGCTGACTTGAACGGTGGCGGCAAGCCCACTGTTAAGCATCGGTTTTATCACGTGCCCGCATCCAACACGGCTGTGGGCCACCTGATTTTGGAGAACAGCTAAGTGAGTAAAACAATAAAGGTTGCGCTGGCAGGCGCGGGAGCGTTTGGTATCAAGCACCTGGACGGTATCAAGAATATCGACGGTGTTGAAGTCGTGTCACTCATCAGCCGCGATATTGAAAAAACCAAAGAGGTGGCGGCCAAATATGGAATTGCGCATGTCACGACTGATTTGGGTGAAAGCCTCGCACTCAAAGAAGTTGACGCGGTTATTTTGTGCACCCCTACCCAAATGCACGCCGACCAAACCCTGGCTTGCTTAAAAGCTGGCAAGCACGTGCAGGTTGAAATTCCTCTGGCTGACAGCATTCAGGGTGCCAACGCGGTGGTGGCGGCAGCAAAAACCAGCGGGCTGGTCGCCATGTGCGGCCACACCCGCCGTTTTAACCCCAGCCACCAGTATGTGAATAAGGAAATCAGGGCAGGGCGATTCAACATTCAGCAGATGGACGTGCAAACCTACTTTTTTCGCCGTACCAACACCAATGCGCTTGGCCAGGCACGCAGCTGGACAGACCACTTACTGTGGCATCACGCTGCGCACACGGTTGACTTGTTTGCGTACCAGTGCGGCAGCCCGATTGTCAAAGCCAATGCGCTTCAAGGCCCAATTCACCCGGCGCTGGGCATCGCGATGGACATGAGCATTCAGCTGCAAGCAGCCAACGGAGCCATTTGCACGCTGAGCTTGAGCTTTAACAACGACGGCCCGCTGGGTACCTACTTTCGATACATAGGCGATACCGCCACTTACCTAGCGCGCTACGATGACTTGTTCAACGGCAAAGACGAGAAAATTGACGTTAGCAAAGTGGATGTGTCGATGAACGGCATCGAACTGCAAGACCGTGAATTCTTTAGCGCCATTCGAGAAGGCCGCCAGCCGAACAGCAGTGTGGCCAGTGTGCTGGCTTGCTACCAGGTGCTGCACGATTTAGAGCAACAACTCACCCGCTAGCCTGCGCTAGCAGCCGACCATCACGCGATTGCCGACATGCCAAAAAAACCTGAATTTGCGCTGCATTACTGGCCCACCATTCAGGGCCGAGGCGAATTTGTTCGGCTGGCCCTTGAATATGCCGGTGCCGATTACATCGACGTTGCGCGCGGCGCAGACCCTGGCAGCCCGGGTTTCGACAAAGCCGCGAAAAAAGGCATGGTCGACATGTTGCAGGCTATGCTGGCGCCCCACTTGCAACACCCGCCGTTTGCACCGCCGTTTTTAGTGCACGGCAAAGTAGTGGTCGGGCAAACAGCCGCGATATTGCTTTACCTTGCGCCGCTGCTCGGGCTGGTTGCTAAAAGCGAAGTGCATCGGCTATGGGCGCACCAAATTCAGCTGACCATTGCCGACGCCGTGGCCGAGGTGCATGACACGCACCACCCCATCGCGCTGGGTTTGTACTACGAGCAGCAAACCCATGAAGCGGCCAAACGCGCACTTGAATTTCGACGTGACCGCATTCCCAAATTTCTCAATTGGTTTGAAGCAGTTTTGACGCGCAACCCCAACGGCCCTACCTGGTTGGTTGGCGGGCATCTAAGTTACGTCGACTTGTCACTGTTTCAATTGGTTGAAGGTTTGCTTTACGCGTTTCCTAAAGCCGGCCGTCGGGTGCTGAAAAAAACACCGCATGTTGCGGCGCTGCACGACCGCGTGCGGGGTGTTTCGGCGGTTGCCGCGTACCTGGCCAGCCCCAGGCGAATTTTCTTTAATGAAGACGGTATTTTTCGGCGCTACCCAGAGCTCGACAGATAAATTTCGCGCGCCTTTGGGTGCTTGCGCGGCACTCTCCTACAAGCCAGTTTGTTATTGCCTGACCGCTGCCGCCAGCTTGCGGCGCGACCATAGCCGGGCAGGGCGACAACGATAAGCATGTGGCTTTGAATTTGCTCTGCACCCCCGCGCTGGTTTGACTGCGGTTGATAAACCTCAAGGCAAGCGCGCTTCAATTTTCAAAAGGACTCCATCATGACCACCGACAACGTAATGAACCAACCCACCAGCGGTGACCGCAAACACGGGCAGCTTGAAAGCATGATGTCCAGCAGCGTGTTCACTCCTTTAGCTGCTGGCGATACTCAAGAACCTAACGCGGTTCAGATTAACGAAGACGCGGTTGACACGCTCAACGACTTGCTGGAAATCTGCCACGACGGCGAGTATGGCTTTCGCGAATGCGCCACCCACACCCAAGCCAGCGACTTGAAAATTGTCATGGCGCAACGCGCTGAAGACTGCCGCCTGGCAGGGCTTGACCTGATGACCTTGATCAAGCAAATGGGCGGAAAGTGCGACGAGGGCGGCACCGCCATGGGAGCCGTTCACCGCGGCTGGGTCTCTGCCAAGGGCAAACTTACCGGCTACAGCGACCTTGACATGCTGAACGAATGCGAGCGTGCTGAAGACGTTGCCCTCGCGCACTACCGCAAAGCGTTAAATCATAATTTGCCAGAGGCTGCGCATGCGCTGGTAAAGCAGCAAGCCAGCGGCGCGCAGCGTAACCATGACCAGATCAAGGCGCTGCGCGATGCTGCCAAAGCACGGGACTAAACGCGTAGATAAACGTGCAAATAAACGTGTAACCGAGCCGGTGAATAGTCGCCCGATTGAACGCAGCGCGGGTCGCCGGCTTGACCGGACAACTTTCAGGCTGGGCCTGATTGGTTTAAGCTCCAGCGGTCAGGCGAGCAAAATTGGCTCGCCGTCAGACTTTTTTTAACCCTTTAGGAGATTTCTCATGACTACACGTCGCTCGTTCAGTCGCTTTGGTTTGGGTGGTGTGGTGGTGGCAGCGCTTGTCGCTGTCACTGCTGTCGGCTGCTCGTCGATGATGCCAGCGCCAGCTGCCTCGAACATGGTGGCCTTTACCACCCAGCTTCGTGGCGCCAATGAAGTGCCGCCAAACGCCAGCACCGGTAGCGGCTCGGTTGATGCAGCGTTTAACAAAGACACCATGCAGCTCAAATGGAAAGTCACGTACAGCGGTATGACGGGTAACGCAACTGCCGGCCACTTTCACGGCCCGGCGGCGGTTGGCGCTAATTCAGGCGTTGCGCTGGGTTGGGCAAACCCGATTGCCACCGGCATGGAAGGCACCGCTGTGTTGACCGCCGCTCAGGCAGCTGACCTGATGGCGGGCAAGTGGTACGCCAACATTCACAGCGCTGCCAACCCGGGCGGCGAGCTGCGTGGGCAGATGACCGTGCGTAATTGATAGCCAAGCAATATCTAAAACAGCTATTTAATTTATAGCTGCTCGCGCCCGTATTTATTGGGCTAAGGCCTGATTTCTTACTGAAATCAGGCCTTTTTTGTTGTTTTGAAGCGCTTTTCAATGGCATTGGGCGGCTGGCACTGTCAAAAGCGCATTAAAACCTTAAAATCACTGGCTGTTCCAAGCTAACCGATTTGTAAGCCCGCCCACATGAACGCCCCCGTTGACGTTTCCTTCTTCGCCCGCGCCGCCAAACCCCTGACCAGTTACCGAAAGTACTGGGCGGCCCGCTTCGGCACAGCCAAATTTTTGCCGACCACGCGGGCCGAGATGGACGCGCTGGGTTGGGACAGCTGCGACATCATCATCGTCACGGGCGACGCGTATGTTGACCACCCCAGCTTTGGCATGGCGGTGATTGGTCGCATGCTTGAAGCCCAGGGCTTCAGGGTCGGCATCATTGCCCAGCCTGATTGGCAAAGCGCCGAGCCGTTCAAGATTTTGGGCAAGCCCAACCTGTTTTGGGGCATCACGGCGGGCAACATGGACTCGATGATCAACCGCTATACGGCTGATCACAAAATTCGCTCTGACGACGCCTACACCCCCGGCGACATCGGCGGCAAGCGGCCAGACCGTGCCGCGCTGGTGTATTCGCAGCGCTGCCGCGAAGCATTCAAAGACGTGCCGATTATTTTGGGCGGCATTGAAGGCAGCCTGCGCCGCATTGCGCATTACGACTATTGGTCAGACAAGGTTCGCCGCAGTGTGGTGGTTGATGCCAAATGCGATTTGCTGCTGTACGGCAACGCTGAACGCGCCATCGTTGAAATTGCGCACCGGCTGGCCGCCAAAGAAACCATTGCCACCATGACCGACATTCGCGGCACCGCGTTTATTCGCCGCTCGGGTGATGAAACTGCACAGGGTTGGTTTGAAATTGACTCGACCAGCGTTGACGCACCGGGCCGGGTAGAGGCGCATGTCAATCCGTATTTGATGGTGGCTGATGCGGCCAAAGAGCTGGGTGCGAGTTGTGCTCGGGATGATGAGGCCAAGGCTGTGGCTGTGGCTGCTGAGAGTGGAGCGATCAAGCCTCTGAAATTCATGCCGAATCCGAATTTGAGTTTGAAGATGAATGCGGGCGCCCCTCACCCTATCCCTCTCCCGCAAGCGGGAGAGGGGACAAGCCCGGTACTACTCCCTCTCCCGCCAGCGGGAGAGGGCAGCGGTGAGGGCATCCCCGCTTTGAATCCAGTCAGTGGCAAGATCAAAGTCCCGCCGCGCGACCGCTCCGTCATCCGACTGCCGTCGTACGAGCAAGTCAAAAGCGATGCCGTTCTTTACGCCCACGCCAACCGCGTGCTGCATTTAGAAACCAATCCCGGCAACGCGCGCGCGCTGGTGCAGGCCCATGGCGAAGGCGTTACCGCGCGCGACGTGTGGATCACCCCGCCGCCGATTCCGCTGACCACCGCCGAGATGGACTACGTGTTCGACTTGCCGTACGCACGCAGCCCGCACCCGAGCTACGCAGACGAAAACGGCTCACACGACCACACCACCAAAAACCCGGCATGGGAGATGATTCGCTTTAGCGTCAACATCATGCGCGGCTGCTTTGGTGGGTGCACGTTTTGCTCCATTACTGAGCATGAGGGCCGCATCATTCAAAGCCGGTCTGAAGACTCAGTCATTCGTGAGATTGAAGCGATTCGCGATTCAGTCAAAAGCTTTACCGGCACGATCTCAGACTTGGGCGGCCCCACTGCCAACATGTACCGCATCGGCTGCAAATCGCCAGAAATTGAAGCTGCCTGCCGCAAGCCCAGCTGCGTGTACCCCGGCATTTGCCCCAACCTCAATACTGACCACAACCCACTGATCAAAATGTACCGCCGCGCGCGGGCGCTCAAAGGCGTGAAGAAG
>JANOWB010000390.1:0-5854 GCA_031417695.1 Polaromonas sp. | reverse complement strand
TGCCGGAACGTCACCGCCCGCTTTGGCGCTGCTGTCAAAGCCGCTGCCAGCAAACTCTTTGGCGTGCGCAAAATAGTTTTTGCCGACGCAAAAAATATTGCGGCGTGGTTTGGGTAGCGGCGCAATGACATGCACGTCGGTTAATGCAATCGGCGCAAGTAAAGCAGGCAAGACATCGCCGCGTGACAGCATTTCAATAATAGGCAGCGCGCCGAGCGCGCATTGTTGCTCTGGCAAATCAAACGGCTGAACGGTTTGCGCGTCTGCTGATACCAAGCCAACGCTACTTTTACCTTCAAATTGATAAGCTGCTATTTTCATTAAGGGTTGTCTCTGTTGTATTTATTGGCGCGCTGCGTGGATACTTAAAACCAACAGAAATATTAGCACGCAAGAAAAACCAGCCACCGGTAAAGGAAGACAAAAGTGACACGTTCTTGTAGTGCAAAAATTATCTTTGCATCCGCTGTGGCCCTGCTGTCAGTAGCCGCAGCACCCGGCGCTATTGCGCAACCAAGCGCGTCTATCTGGCCCATAAAGGCCATCACCATGATCGTGCCTTTCCCGCCCGGCGGGCTGGCCGACCTGGTGGCGCGGCCCGTGGCCGAGGCCATGTCGCGCGAGCTGGGCCAACCAGTGGTCATTGAAAACAAAGCCGGTGCAGGCGGTGGAATTGGCATGAGTCAAGCCGCCAAAGCCAAGCCTGATGGCTACACGATTTTGTTGGCACTGTCGTCTCTGACCGTTATCCCTGAGGCTGATGTTGTGCTTGCGCGGCCTGCCATGTTTGCGCTCAGTGACCTGCGGCCCATCGCGCGCTTCACCGCTGACCCGACTGTGCTGGCAGTGCGTGCCGATTCGCCGTGGAAGACAGTGCAGCAGTTTGTAGATGACGCTAAAAAGCGCCCGAGCGCAATCAACTACGGCTCATCAGGCAGCTACGGCACCATGCACGTGCCGATGGAAATTCTGTCGCAAAACGCAAACATCAAAATGACGCATGTTCCGTTCACTGGGGCAGGTCCCGCTGTAGTGGCCTTGTTAGGCGGACAAATTGATGCGGTGTCCTCGGGCCCGGCAACCGTTTTGCAGCAGGTCAAGGCGGGCAAGCTGCGTGTGCTGGGCCATTGGGGATCAACCCAACTCAGCGCCCTGCCCGAGGTTCCGAGTCTGAAAGACGCGGGCTACAACGCCGAGTACGCGCAGTGGTCAGGCCTGTTCGTTCCTGCAGGCGTTCCTGAACCCATTGCCCAACGACTGCGCGCCGCCGCCAAAGCCGCCGCGGGCGATGCCAAGGTAAAAGAAATTATTTTGAATGCAGGCAGCCCCGTGCAGTACCTGGACTCAGCAGAATTTGAAAAGTATGTGCAGGCCGATGCTGCCCGCATGTCAGCGGTGGTTAAACGAATTGGAAAAGTGGAATAGCCCAACATGTTTAGAAAAATTATTACGTCAAGCGTTTGCTTGGCCATTACTGCCTTCAGCACGTCACTGATGGCGCAAAACTCGACCAGCAGTTACCCCAACAAGCCGGTAAAAATAATTGTGCCGTTTGCGGCAGGCGGCCCTGCAGACAACTACGCGCGATTTATTGGCAAGGGCCTGCAAGATGCGCTGGGCCAAAGTTTTGTTGTAGAAAACCGGCCCGGTGCGGGCTCGGTCATTGGTACTGATGCGGTGGCCAAATCAGGCGCTGATGGCTACACGCTGCTGCTGATGTCGAATGCGCAAACCGTCAACGAAACACTTGTGCAAGGCAAGCCATATCAATTGATGCGGGACTTTGTGGCGGTGGCGCCCATCAATTCGTCTGACCTGGTGCTGGTGGCAAACCCATCAGCGGGAATTTCAACTCTGAAGGACCTGACCGCTCAGTCGAAGGCCCGACCCGGCAAAATTAATTACGCCTCATCAGGCACTGGCACGCCGTACCACATGGCTGGCGAGCTGTTCAAAAGCATGGCCGGGGTTTATTTGGTGCACATTCCGTACCGCGGCAGCTCGGGGGCACGTACAGATGTGATTGGCGGGCAGGTCGAGGTGATGTTTGACGCAGTCACCACCATGGCCGAGCAAATCAAGGCGGGCAAGGTCAAAGCGATTGCCACCACCGGCAAGACACGCTCAGACGTCCTGCCCGACGTACCGACCATGGCTGAGGCTGGGCTGACAGGCTACGAGGCCACCCTGTGGCTGGGCTTGATGGCGCCTAAGGGAACGCCCAAAGACGTGGTGGACAAGCTAAATGCTGCTGTGTCAAAGATTGCCAGCCAGCCAGACGTCAAGCAGCTATGGACCAAGCAAGGCGCGGTGCCAATGGCAATGACGCCGAGCGCATTTGACAAGTACCTGCAGGACGACATCGCCAAGTGGGCGCGCGTGATTAAAACAGCCAATATCAAAGCCGATTAACCGCGCAGAAAGTTGCCACATGCAGTTCCCCCATCAGCTCCACTTGCTAAGCGGCGGCGCGGCGCAGGGTTTGGTTTCGCATTTGCAAGGTGGCTTTAAAGCGCAGCATTTGTGCAGTATTTCAGGCACCTTCAGCGCAGTTGGCGTGATGAAGGCTGCGTTGCTGGCCGGAGCGCCATGTGATGTCATCGTTCTGACAGATGGCCCGATTGCAGAGCTGGTGGCCAGCGGGCACTTGATTGCGGGCAGCGTCAGAAAAATTGGCGTGGTAAAGACCGGCGTAGCAATAAAGTCTGGCGACAAGCCAGTTGACGTCAGTACACCTGAAAAATTGAAAGCTGTTCTGCTGGCAGCCAACGGCATTTACTTTCCAGACCCGATCAAAGCAACCGCTGGCATACATGTCATGAAGGTGCTTAAAGCCTTGGGGCTGGACGTTGCGCTTGCCAGTAAATTGCACGTCTATGCCAATGGCGCTACAGCCATGAAGGCAATGGCCGACGCTGAGGCCAACGGGTTGGTAGGCTGCACACAAATCACCGAAATTATTTACACGCCAGGGGTTGATCTGATCGCGCCCCTGCCTGAAGCCTTTGAGCTGGCCACAACTTACACAGCAGCGGTAAGCAAAAGTGCAACCCAAAGCGAATCAGCAGCCGCGTTGATTGCGCTCATGTCCAGCGCTGATACCCGGGCACTTCGGCTGACTTGCGGGTTTGAAGCTTAACGCTTGAAGCTTGAATCTACTCGCTGGGTTAGCTGCGAGGCAAACTCTGACCGGGTAGGCTGGTTGTAGTTAACCTAGGCAGAATATTCCGGGTAACTTGTGCTTCAGCTAAGAGTGTTTAGCTATTTTATTAATAGCTGCTCACGCCCGTATTTATTGGGCTACAGGCACGAATCTACCTGATTTTTACCCTAAATCACTTCACAAACTGATTCAGCTGAATAATCGGCAGCAACACGGCCAGCACGATCAGCATCACCACCAAACCCATCGCCACAATCAGCAGCGGCTCCAAAATAGTGGCCAGCGCCATGGCGCGGCGTTGCACTTCATTGGACAACTGCACAGCGGCTCGCTGCAGCATGACGGGCAACTGGCCGGTTTGCTCACCTAACCTGGCAAACATGCTAACCAGCCCCGGAAAGCGCTTTTTTTGCGCCAGCGCAGACGCCAGCGGCGCGCCTTCGCGCACCAGCACAAGCGCGTCGAGGGCGTCGCTTCGCATGGCGCGGTTTGACAATGTTTCAGCCGCCGCCTGAACCGCTTTTAAAATTGGCACGCCTGAGCTTGACAGCATGGCCAGTGTGCCCACAAAGCGCGCAGCGTTGTAGTCGCGCACCAAGCGCCCCACCAGCGGAATGCCGAGCGCCCAGGCATCAAATTTTTCACGAAAAGCGTCTTTTCGCAAAGCAATACGGGCGCCAATAGCTCCTAAAATAATAGCGGCCAACACGACCAAGCCGTAGTTGCGCACCACACTGCTTATGGCCAGCATGGCCACCGTTAAAAACGGCAACGCGCGTTTGGTGCCCGCAAATACGCTGGCCACTTGTGGCACCACATAGCCGACTAAAAACATCACAATGACGATCGCCACCAGCGTGACGATGGCGGGGTACAAAGTGGCAGCTATCAGTTTTGACTTGAGCGCCAGCCGCTCTTCCAGATCATCGGCCAGGCGCTCCAGCACACCATCCAGGTTGCCGCTTTGCTCACCGGCGCCAACAACTGCTTGGTAAATGCTGCTGAACTCACGCGGGTGCTGGCCCAGCGCGCGCGCAAAGCCGCTGCCGGCATTGACCTCGGCGCGCAAGGCGGCCACCAGGTTGCGCTGCTTTTCGTCTTCGGCTTCATCGGCCAGCGCAGTCAAGGCGCGCTCTAGCGGCAAACCGGCCGACACCAAACCCGCCAGCTGGCGCGTCCAGATGGCCAAGCGCGTGGCGTTGAACACGCGGCCGCCGAACAAATCGGTTTGCAGCAAGGATTTGGGGACTGCGTTACTTTCTGCGCCGCTCAGCGCGTTAACGGCCAGTGGCACCAGCGTCTGCACGCGCAGCGCGGCTCGCGCGGCCTTGGCGGTGTCAGCCTCCAGCACGCCCTTGCGGACTTTGCCGTCGGGCTGCATCGCTTCAAACTGATAAGCAGGCATGCAGTATTAAATGGGAATAGTCGCGTTCAAGCTAGTCGCGGGTCACGCGCAGCAGCTCTTCACGCGACGTTACGCCGCTGGTCACCAGGCGTTCACCATCGTCGCGCATCAGGGTCATGCCAGAGCCAAGCGCTGCGCTGCGAATGTCAGCCTCAGCCGCCCGGCCATGAATTTGCGCGCGTATGGCGTCGTCGGCCACCATCAGCTCAAACACGCCAGTGCGCCCTTGGTAGCCGGTTTGCCCGCATTCTGCGCAGCCTGCACCGCCGCAGGCGCTGCACAGCCTGCGCACCAAGCGTTGCGCCAACACGCCGAGCAGCGATGAGCTGAGCAAGAACGGCTCAACTCCCATGTCAGTCAGGCGAGTCACAGCGCTGGCTGCGTCGTTGGTGTGCAGCGTGGCCAGCACCAAATGCCCGGTCAGTGATGCTTGAATAGCGATTTGCGCGGTTTCAAAATCGCGTATTTCACCGATCATGATGGCGTCTGGGTCTTGCCGCAAAATGGCGCGAAGTGCTTTGGCAAAGGTTAAGTCAATTTTGGCGTTGACCTGAGTTTGGCCGATGCCTGCGAGCTCGTATTCAATCGGGTCTTCCACCGTCATGATGTTGCTGGCCGAGGCGTCCAGGCGCTGCAGCGCAGCGTACAGCGTGGTGGTTTTGCCCGACCCGGTAGGGCCCGTTACTAAAATAATGCCGTGCGGCTGAGCAATAAGTTTGGCCAGGCGGGCCAGCACGTCGCCCTGCATGCCGACCGACTCGAGGCTTAAATTACTGCCGCTTTTGTCGAGCAGGCGCAGCACCGCGCGCTCGCCATGTGCACTGGGCAGTGTGCTAACCCGCACATCAACCGCGCGGGTGCCAATGCGCAAACTGATGCGGCCGTCTTGCGGCAATCGCTTTTCTGAAATGTCGAGGTCGGCCATGATTTTCAGGCGTGAAATCAACGCGGCGTGCAGCGCGCGATTGGGCTGCACCACCTCGCGCAGCGTGCCGTCTACCCGAAACCGCACGCTGGAATGGCGCTCGTAAGGCTCGATATGAATATCGCTTGCACCATCACGGGCGGCCTGCGTCAGCAGCGCGTTCAGCATGCGAATAATGGGCGCGTCGTCAGATGTGTCGAGCAGGTCGGCAATCGCGGGCAGCTCTTGCATGATGCGCGACAAGTCAGCGTCTGACTCGACCTCGCTCACCACCGCCGCAGCGCTGGACTCGCCTTCAGCGTAAGCGGCACTGATGCGCTGCGCCAGCGCCGTGGCGTCCAGGCTTTGCAGCTCGATGGGG
>JANOWB010000389.1:0-5841 GCA_031417695.1 Polaromonas sp. | reverse complement strand
GCGCAGTGGTTTTGTGCATTTACGGCACTGCCTTGCCTGCCAATAGCGTGGGCGTAGTACGGCGAAAAAACGCTGCCTACAAAGGCGATGATGCTGAGCGCGTGCTGGCCGTCGTCACTGATGGCGTCGACGTACCACCAGAGATACGCACCCGGCCCAACGGCTTGGTCGAAGCGAGGTGCGCCATGACTGTGGCGGCCGCCAGTTGGCCCGACAGCGCCGCCATTGGCACCCCCGGCCCCGGGTGCACGCTGCCCCCCGCCAGGTACAGCCCCGGCAGCTTGCTGGCCGAGCTCGGCCTTTGAAAAGGCGTCATCCACCCGGGCGACGCCTGACCGTACAGCGCCCCGCCCGTCCCCGGAAACAGCCGGTTGAACTCGTTCGGCGTGGTGCACACGTGGTGCGCTGTGGCTGAAGTCAAATCCAGCGCCAGGCCGCATTGGCCCAGCAGTTTGAGGCTTTGCTCCTGACATGATTGAATCTCCGAATCAGATAAATAATGACCTGCCATCTGGTCGCCCACCGCAGGCGCATTGACCAGGCACAGCAGGCGTTCGTTGCCAGCAATAGTTTGCGCGTCATCGTTGCGGTCTTGGGCGCACACATACACCGTGCCGCGACTGGGCAGCTTGTGTTGTTTGAAAATTTCATCAAACTCAAGCGCGTAGTCGTCGTCGAAAAACACGTTGTGCCTGACAAGCGGAAAGCCAGCTGTTTTGGCATTGACTGACCACGTGATGGCCGATAGCGAACGCTTGTCCAGCGGCGTGACACTGGCCGCTTTTTTGGCGGCGTCGCCCAGCAGGCCTTGCGCGAGTGCGCTGGCGTCGCCATTGAAAATAACCGCATCGGCATGCAATTGCTCACCGTCGGCAAGCTCGATTCCACTTGCGCGGCCATCGGTGACCAGGATGCGTTTGCACGGTGAGTTGTAGCGCAGTGTGGCGCCGCGCGCCGAAGCCTGCGTGGCGAACGCTTTGGCCAGCGCGTGCATGCCGCCGTCAACTGACCACACGCCATCGAGTTCTACATGGGCCACCAACATGAGCGTGGCGGGCGCTGCCCAAGGCGACGCGCCGCAGTAGGTGGCGTAGCGGCCAAACAGCTGGCGCAAACGCGGGTCGTGAAAGTAATGGCCCAGTGTTTGCCACAGCGAAGCAAACGGCCCCAAGCTGGCCAGCGCCGCCATGCCAGACGGCCCCAAGTCAAGCCCCATACCCGCCAGTGATGGGCGCGACGAGCGAATGTACGGGCCTTCAAGGTGGCTGTAAATTTGCTTGGCTTTTTTGCAAAAGTCTTTAAAACGCTGCGCCTCAGCGGGTGAACTGAATTTTGCAATGGCGTCTGCCGAACGATTCACGTCAGTAAATAAGTCCAGGCCTTCATCGCCACCACGCCAAGCGTGGCGACACAAAATATCAAGCGGCTTTAGCTTGACGACGTCGGCCAGGTTGCTGCCGACCTGCGCGAAAATTTGCTCAAATACCCAACGCATGGTGAACACGGTGGGGCCGGAATCCACCGGCATACCGCCCACCAATATGCGCCGCATTTTGCCGCCGGGAGCCGCTGCTGCTTCAACCAGCGTGACGCGTACGCCGCTGTGTGCCAGCAGCAGCGCGCTGACCAAGCCGCCCATGCCGGCGCCGACCACAATCACATGTTTGGTTTGAAGCAAGGCGGCGTTAGTCATGGCGGATTATTCAGGGCGAATTGGCAATAATCATCAGCCGTAGCGCTGGCCGCGCCAACTGCCAGTTAACCCCAACGGCACGAAACGCGCAAACATCGATTCAGAAAAGAACCCGCCTGCATTGGCTGCCTGAATAGCCGCCAGGTGCGCGCCCGTGCGGGCATAAGCATTCATTGCGTCAACGCCTGTCCACAAACTGAAAGTGGCCTGCCGAAAAAACGGCGCTTCGCCGACGCCAGTGGCCAGCAGGCAGCCGCTGGCTTGCTTTAGCGAGACTTCACTGGCGGGCTGCATGCGCCAAAAGCGGCGCGCAGACATTGGCTTGATAGACGCGCGGGTCAGCGTGGCAATGGGGCCACTTGCCGGGGCGCTGGCAGTCACTTCAATAGCCCGCCCTGCCCACGTACCTTTGCATGAATAAGCGCGCAGCTTGGCGGTGCAAAACTCTCGCGAGCGGCTTGAATACGACCGCGCAATGTCAGACGCCAAAAAACTGTCGGCCGCTGCCTCACTGGCAAACAAGCAAAACAGTGCCTGGCGAGACCCGCTGGGCCTGAGGCCAAAACCACCTTCAAACCCGCTGCCCATGACTTTGGAAAACACCAGCCCGGGCACCGTGCGCATGAAAAACCGTTGAATCACAAAGCGGGCATAGCCCCACAGCCGATGCGTGGGGTCAATGTCGGCCAGCAAAAAAACAGCCACCTGGCCTGTTGCGCTTTGCGGCGCAACGAGCGGGGTGGCTGGACTGAAGTTTTGAGTGTGCGGCATACAAAAAGTTGACCGCGCACCACCGAACCGCGGGTTCGATGGGGGCTCAGTGCTAAATAACTGGCTACTTGACGAGCACCTCGGCTTTGACAGCGGACACCAAGGCAGCCGCTTTGCCGTTTGGCAAGCTTTCGGCCTTGACTTCAGGCTTTACCGTTGCGGGCGCGGCGGCTTGTGGCAGCGCTGGGGCTGCAGGCGCAGCCGCCGGGTCAGCAGGTTTGACAGGCGCTTGCATGCCAGGGTAGTGCTTGGCCATAGCCGCACCGTACAGCGGCTTGTAAGCTCCTTGATGGCAAGTAGTGCAATTGGCTTTTGCTACGTCGCCGGTGGGGCCTAAGCGGCTGGCCGGAAACACGTTGGTCAGCGGCACCATGTACTCGTTGTTCAACTCACGTGCCATGCGAATGCCGTACCAGGCGGTGGCCCGCTGCGGCGTAGCGTTGGCGCCCCACTCGGCAAACGCTTGCGTGTTGTGGCAATAAGTGCAGTTCACACCCAATGAATTTGACCAGTGAATCATCAAACCGTACGTATGCTCAGCCTGTTTGGTTGAGTTGCGATTAGCAGCGGTACCCGTCATGGCCATGGCTTCCTTGCCGTTCACGCGGATAGGCTTGTTGTCCAAAAAGTACGGGGTGAAGGGGTCGTAAGGCAGCGACGACAAGCCCACGGTTTTGGCCGCGCGGTTTTGCCCAAAGTCATTACCTAACGATCCACCAGCAGACTTTTGCTGGGTAGGCTTGAACCAGATTTCTTTCGGAATGTTGTTACCGCGGTGGCAGGTGTAGCAAGTCACGCCTGTTTCTGCCACGTGGGTTTTCCAGCCCGAATTAATCTTGTGGGTCATTTGCAGCATCTTGCGGGCCACCACTTTGGTGTACACGCTGTCGTCAGCAAAATTACCCGCCACATGGCAATAGTTACAGCCCTGCTGCGGCGCTACCCACTCAGTGATGGCGCTCATGGTGCGGGCAAATTCGCCCACGCTCAAGTCGCCCAGCACCTTGACGTTTTGGTAAATTGCGCCAGCTCGGGGGGTGCCCGGCACATCCACAATCGCGGCAGACACAGCCGGTGCGGTATTAACGGCCGCCTGCGTTGCCAGCGTGCGCGGGTTGTACACCTGCTCCATGGCCGTGCCGCGAAAGCCGGTTTGTGAAACCGCTATTGGTGGGCGCTCGCAGCCCGCCATGAGCAGCGCAGCAGCGCTGGCCAGCAGCAATTTAATAGTGGTGTGCATCATCATGGTTTTACTCCCAACAAAGCGGGATCAATAGTTGGCACATAAACAGCCGGGTAACTTGGCACGACATGGTGCTTGACGGACCACAAATACCAGTTGTCGACCACGGTGCCGGTCAGCAAGATGCCGATGCCGCCCACCAGTGGGCAGAGCACGGCAAACCACCAGGCCCAGCGGTGAATGGATTCCATCGTGGCGTTGTAGCCCATCGTCCAGCGCCAGAACAAACCAGCTCGCTCTGATGCAGTACCGCGGTCAATGATTTGTTCAATCTCGCGTTCACCGCCATAGCGGCCGACTGCAAGAATCGTCGCACCGTGCATGGCAAACAGCAGCACCGAGCCGTACAAGAAAACAATCGACAACGCATGGAACGGGTTGTAGAACAAGTTGCCGTAGCGCAGTGAAATAGCTGCTGTCCAGTCAAGGTGCGGGAAGATGCCGAAGGGCACCGATTCACCCCAGCTACCCATCAACACCGGGCGAAAAAATCCGCACACTAAAAAGAGCCAGATTGCAGCAGCAAATGCCCAAGCCACGTGCGTGCCCAGCCCGAGTTGGCGAGCGCGACGGTACATGCGTGTCCACCACAACATGAGCGACATGGTTAGCAAGAAGCCAGCGGTCAGCCACCAGCCCCCATCATTGAGCGGCGGAATACTCAGGCCATAACTTGGCGGCGGTGGATCAAGCGCCAACCAGAACAGCTGACGAATCATTTGCAGTGGATTCCAGTCCACTTGCGCCAGCATATTAAAGCCAATGATATTGAACGACAGCGTGCCGCAAATAATGGATGCAAGACCCAACCAGCCCAAGTAAACCGGGCCAATTTGCGCGTTACCCAAGCGACCTGCCAGGTGCACAAAGAAAGGCGGGCCAATGCGCTCAGAGTCGCCTGCCGGTAGCGGCACACCCGCTGACGCTGGGCCGGTCGGTTGGACCGTTGTGAAAAGATTTTGATATTCAGCCATGATTAATGTCCCATGTGTTTTTTTAATGGCCCCAGATCGGCATGTTCAGCCACCAGCCCCACCATTCAGGCCAACCCTTGGTCCAGAACGGGCCGCTGATGACAATGCACAGCGCAGAAAACCACACCGCAGCCAGCGCCAGGAACAAGCCCAAACGGTGAATGCCAAGCGTGCCAACGGAGTAACCAATTACATCGCGGAAAAAGGTGTCTTCATGCTCGGGCGTTTTGACGAATTCGCCTTTGCCCGGGTTGGTTGCAGACAACACCAATGCGCCGTGCAGTGACAACGCCAAAGTGGTGGTGAAAAATAACGTCGCAGCAATCATGTGCGCCGGGTTGTAGTGAAAGTGCAGGTACTGGTAAGCGGTGTTGCTAACCCAGTCCAGGTGGCTGTAAATGCCGTAGGGAAACGCGTGACCCCACGAGCCCATCAGCACTGGGCGAATAACTTGCAGCGTGAAGTACGCAAAAATCGCGAAACTAAATGCAATGGGCACATGCAGCCCCATGCCCAGCTTGCGGCAAATTTCAACTTGCCGTAGCGCCCACGACACGAATGCGCCTAACGCGCAGACCGTGATGATTTGCCACAGGCCGCCGGCCATGATGGGCGCCATGCGCAGCCCATTGGAAATGTCTGGCGGAGCAATGTTGATTTGCCACGGGTTCCATGTGCCGCCTTGCGCAGCGCCCCACATGATCATGGCCGTGCCAAGTGCCGCAAAAAATGCGGTCGTGATCCCAAAAAAGCCAACGTAAAACGGCCCGACCCAAAAGTCGAACAAATCACCCCCAATTAGGGTGCCGCCGCGTACGCGATACTTTCTTTCAAAACTCAACATGGCCATGTTGGCTCCTCTGCCCGGCACGCTCGTGGGCGTGTTTCGGATTAAAAACTGTTAAAACAAATTCTGGGGTGGGGTGTGCGAAGCAGGCCACAACAGCCTGACTTCGCTCACCACACCGGTGGCAAAAAATGCCGCCGTTTACTTCGATGGAGGCATCGCCGCGTTGTTCGCAGCTTTCGCGGCCTTGACGGTGTCAGGGTGCCACGTGTTGATGTTGTAACGATCACCACTGATGTGAATCAGATGGATGCTCGTTGAGATGAAGGCAATCATTAAGCCTGTCAAGATGATCGCCTTGCGGGGATCTACC
>JANOWB010000388.1:0-2128 GCA_031417695.1 Polaromonas sp. | reverse complement strand
AGCGATATGCCCGCCGCGCTTGCCAGCCAGTTAGGCAGCGCGGCGTTCGATGAAAAGTCAATGGCAACGCGGTCAACGGTGGCTACCCGCAGCACGGCGGTAATGCCTTTTAGCGTGGCGAAAGCGGCCACGCCCATGACCACAAAAACGATAACCGATTTGAGGTTGCCGCCGCCGATACGCACCAGCGTTTTGCTGCCGCAGCCTGATGCCAGCACCATGCCAAAGCCAAACATCAAGCCGCCCACAAGCGCTGACAGCCAGATGAAACGGTTAGACGCGTAAAGCGTTTTGGCCGGGTCAATCAACCCCAGTGCGGCCAGGGTGTAAAAGCCGATCATCGCCACCCCAACGGCCATGCCCCACATGCGCATTCGTGTCCAGTCGCCCATGTTGACGATGTCGCTAACCGCGCCCATGGTGCAAAAATGCGTGCGCTGGGCAATAGCGCCAAAAAGCACAGAAACAAAAAAAGCTGACCACAAAACTTTTGTGGTCAGCGCGGCAAGTTGAGGTGTGTCCATCGCCTAATTTTAAAGGCAATGGCAGGCAAGGCAGACGCTTTTGGGCTACTTCAGCTTGCTTAGCCGGTCTTTGGCAACGGATGCGGCTTCAGACTGCGGGAACACTTTGATCAAGTCTTCCAGCGTTTTGCGGGCTGACTTGGTGTCTTTCAATTCGATTTGGCAATTGGCAATTGACAGCGCTGCTTCCGGCGCGCGCGGCCCGTCAGGCGCCAGTGCCACGACCGACTTGAAATTGGCAATCGCCTCTTTGTAGCCACGCAAACCGTACTGGGCGTTGCCCAACCAGAAGAACGCCGACGCCTTGTAGCCAGAGTTAGGGTAGCGAGTCAAAAAGTCCATGAACGCAGTTTGCGCGGGCGCAAATTCGCCTTTGCGCAGGGTGTCCAGCGCGGCTTCGTAGTCTTTAACTTCTGCGGGGCCCGCGACAAAATCTTTGCCGTCGACACTGACTTTGGACGGCTCGAACTTTCGCAGGCGCTCGTCAACGCCTTGGGTCATGTCCTTTTGCTTGCGCTGCACGTCAGCGACGTCGCGCGCAAGTTGCTCTTCCTGCCCCCGAAGCTTGGCCATCTCGGCACGAAGCACCTCGATTTGATTGGCCAAATCAAGCACGCTGCGGCGCAACTGGGCGTTGTCTTCGTTGGCTTTTCTCAGCTCTTCTACGTTGCTCTTTTGCTGTGCGTCAACTTTCTGGCGCAGCTCAAGAATTGCTCTGCGCGCTTCGTCGTCGTCAAACAAGGCATGCGCGTTCAACGCCGCAAGACCCAGCGCAGCGGCAGCAACGGCACAGCGAACGCCCTGGAGAAAAGAAGCTTGGTGAGATGCTGGATACGAGGACTTCATGGCTCTTTCAACGGTAGTTCAATTCGGCGCGGCGATTTTTGGCAAACGCGGCTTCATCAGCGCCAGTAGCTGCCGGCTTTTCTTTGCCAAAGCTCACCGCTTCAACCTGTGGGTCAGTCACGCCCAAAAGCCCCAGCGCACGGCGCACGGCCTCGGCGCGCTTTTGCCCAAGCGCCAGGTTGTATTCGCGGCCCCCGCGCTCATCGGTATGACCTTCAATGGCCAGCTTGCGGGTTTTATTGGCAGCCATGTACTTGGCATGCGCTTCTACAGCGCTCTGAAACTCTGGCTTGAGGGTAAAGCTGTCGTAGTCAAAGTAAATGATTTTTGCAATGCCAACTGGGCCGCCGCCTGCATTGCTTGTAGACATGATCTCAACCGGCGCAACGGCAGTAGCAGTGCCGGTGCCAGTGCCTGACGCGGTAGGTGCAGAAGTGCCGGTGCGGCTTTCAACCGGCACATCGTCGAGCTTGACGTTGGAGCCGCAAGCAGCCAAGGCAGCGGCCAGCAAAAAGGCGGGCAAAACAGAAAAAATAGATCGCTTCATAACAAGACCTCATAAAAATATAAAAGAAATCGATCAAGCAATACGCTTTACCGAACGAGTAAATAAATGCTAAAAGCTCAGCTGATGGTGTTGCCTTACACGGATTGATTAGTCCAGGGGCGACAATTATTGAAACTTTTTTTTGGGAGGTTACCTCATGAATCGATCTACTTTTTTAGCCATTCCAGTATTGGCCATTGCCGCTTTGCTG
>JANOWB010000387.1:0-12663 GCA_031417695.1 Polaromonas sp. | reverse complement strand
ACAAATTCTTAACCGCCGCTCCCCAAAAATCAAGTTCGACGCGGCCCGACCCATCACGCCCGATGTGTTGCTGGCGCTGACTAAAGACATCGCCAGCCCGGGCGTCAAGCTGGGCGCCACGATAGACGGCGCGCAGCTGCCGCCTTTGCGCTTGCTCTGCCAGCAAGGCGCAAAAGCGGAGCTGCTCAAACCCGGCTCCGTGCTAGAAAGCCAACGCCTGATGCGCGTTGGCCCGACAGAAATTTTGCAGCACCGCGACGGCATCACGCTGAACAGCAGATTCGTCAGGGCGCTCAATGGCTTGGGCATGTTTGACCGAGCCACCGCGCCAGCCGAAGGCAGCGCCGCGTACAACGCCACCATCAGCCTGTATGCAGAAAACAGCAACAGCGCAGCGGGTTTCGTTTGGCTCAGCACGCCGGGCAACAGCCGTAGCCAGCAAATTGAGGCAGGCCGCGCCTTCGTGCGCCTGCAACTCAAAGCTACCGAGCTGGGCTTGGGCCTGCACCCCATGAGCCAGGCGCTGCAAGAGTTTGCAGAGATGAAACCGCATTACGAAAAAGCGCATCAGCTGATGCTCGGCAAGCCTGCGCCGCAAAAGCCGAATGACGAAACACTGCAAATGTTTTGCAGGCTGGGCTACACAGCGGGCTTGGTTCCTGCGACCCCGCGGCGGCAGATTGAAAAATTTACAGTCACGACCTGAAAAGGCAGTTTTAAGTCGTTTTTGTCGATAAAACAGCTACTAAATAACCTTCTAAGCCAATTGATACGGGCGCAAGCAGCTATGAAAATAATAGCCTTTGTCGCCGGGCTGAGTCAAGATTTTTATGCCATTTACTTCTACTTTTCAAACTCTTCGGTTGTCAACCGGCTTGCCAGCAACACTGATGCTTCGCAGCCGCATGCAGGCGGGCTCACCGGCGCTTTATTCGGTGGGCATGGCGATGCTGCTGCTGGCTGTGATCACAGCGGCGTTGGCGTGGTTTGACCCGCGCTTGTTTCAAGGCGTTAGCACATGGGCTAAGCCGCTGAAGTTTCAACTTTCAACCGGCCTGTATCTTTTAACGCTGGCATTGTTTATGGCGTGGCTGCCAGCAGAAAAAAAGCACAACTGGCTGGCCCGTTATGTGGTATGTAGCGGCATTGGCGCGGGCGTTTTTGAGGTGGCATACATCACCTGGCAAGGCGGGTTTGGGCTGGCGTCGCACTACAACTTTACGCCGCCTTTTTACTCAGCCATGTACACACTGATGGGCGTGGGCGCGATGATTTTAACGACTGCATCGCTGGCGCTGGCGGCACTGATTGCACGCAGCCCAGGCTATGCGTTAGCGCGCACGCTCAAGCACGCAGTGGTGCTGGGGCTGGTCTTGACATTTGTACTGGGCACCGGCTTTGGCTCGTACTTGGGTGCGCAGCGTGCGGGTCATTGGGTGGGCGGCGCGTTGACTGATGCTGGCGGTTTGCCGCTATTTAACTGGTCACGCAGCGGTGGTGATTTGCGGGTGGCGCATTTCTTTGGCATCCATGCCATGCACTTTATTCCAGCCATTGCGGCGCTGGCTTTGGCTGCGCGGTTGCCGGGGGCCAAGCACGTTGCTGGCGTGTGGCTGCTGGCGTTTGGATTTGCTGTGCTGACTGTCTGGACGTTTGTGCAGGCAGCACGCGGCCTGCCATTTTTATCAGGCTTGTTTTAAAGTTGCCAACGCAAAGTAGCGTTTACGCACACACACTGAATTGCCTCCTTCATATGATTTACCCAATGCAAAATTATTTAGTCAAAATCCTCGCCGTTTGCTGCTTGAGTCTTCTTGGCGCCTGCTCAACCACCAACCCAAACTACGACCCCAGCAAAGCGCACCACACCCCAACCGGCTTTAAAAATATTTACAGCGCGGGCACGGGTGGCTTTGGTAATTTTTTGACGTGGCAGTGGGACCGCTTGGGCAAAACCGTACCGCAGCCCATAGCTGATCTAACGCCAGTAGCGGCTGATCTGCAAGCCATTGCCGCGCCAAAAGCGGCACAAGTCACGTGGATCGGGCATGCGTCGGCGCTGGTGCAAATGGGTGGCTTCAACATCCTCACGGACCCGCATTTCAGTGAGCGTGCCGGCCCGGTACAGTTTGCGGGGCCAAAGCGCTTTCAAGCACCGGGTTTGAGCATTGCCCAGCTGCCGCGCATTGATGCAGTTGTCATTTCGCACAATCACTACGACCACCTCGACCTCACCAGCGTTCGGGCTTTGGCCGCGCTTCCTAATGCACCCGTTTTTTATGTGCCGCTTGGTATTGACGACTGGTTTAAGGCGAACGTTCCCAGTGCAAAAGTGTTCAAGACCGACTGGCAGGAAAAGCACACGTTGCGCAAACCACAGGGCGAGTTGGTCATGCAGTTCTTACCCGTGCAGCACTGGTCCAGCCGCACGCCGTTTGATCGCTTGGCCACTTTGTGGGGCAGCTGGGCATTGCTGGCAGGTTATAAATCGGTCTGGTTTTCAGGCGATTTGGGCTATAGCCAGGACACCGCCAACATCGGCAAACAGTTTCCTCAGGGCTTTGATTTGTCTTTGATTGCGGTGGGCGCTTATGAGCCGCGCTGGTTTATGAAGGGCCAGCACATCAACCCAGAAGAAGCGGTAACGGTTCACCGCGAAATCGCGTCCCGAAAAAGCGTGGGCATCCATTGGGGCACCTTCAGCTTGACCGATGAACCTTTAGACCAGCCGATTGCTGACTTAGCCGCCGCGAAAAAATCACAGTCTCTAAGCGACCAGTCGTTTATCTTGTTAAGGCACGGTCAAACGACAGAGTTTTAGCCGGGTGCTGTGTTGAGCAGACTCAGCAGCCTGTGCACGGCATGGTTGACGGTGGCCAGCCTCACACTGGCGCGATTGCCGCTAAAGCACATCATCTCGCTGTGAAGGCTGCCGCATACGGACCAGGCAAACCACACCGTGCCAACCGGCTTGGCCGCGCTGCCGCCTGTTGGCCCAGCCACACCCGTCACAGCGACTGACACCTGCGCTTGCGAGCGCCTGATTGCGCCGAACGCCATCGCGCGCGCTACTGGTTCGCTCACTGCGCCGTGCTGCTCAATCAGCGCTGCATCTACGCCCAGCATGTCTGTTTTAGCAGCGTTGGAATAGGTGACAAAACCGCGCTCAAACCACGCGCTAGAGCCCGCCAGGTCGGTACAGCTTGCTGCAATCAAGCCGCCGGTGCAACTCTCTGCTGTAGCCAAAAAAAGGCCCTTTTTAACCATTAAATCGGCCAGTAGCCCATTAGATACGGGCGCGAGCGGCTCATTATTTAATAGCGTATTTTTGTCAGGCGTGTCGCTCACCAAAACCTCCACAGCGCAATCACCAGCAACGTACAAAACGCCGCTACAAAGTCGTCTAGCAGAATGCCGAAGCCGCCGCGCGCGCCTAGCCCTTTAAAGTGCTTGTCAGCCCAACCGATGGGGCCTGGCTTGGCGGCATCAAAAAACCTGAACAACAAAAACGCGATAAATTGCCCCAAAAGGTCAGTCGGCATTACCAGCCACAGCACCAGCCAGAAGGCCACCACCTCGTCCCACACAATGCTGCCGGGGTCGAGCACCGCCATGTGCCTGGCCGTTACTGTGCAGGCCCACCAGCCGACCAGCGTTGCGCCCAAAATCAGCCAGCCGATTTGCGCCGAACTCAACGACGGCGCCAGCATTAAAAAGGCCAGCCACGCCCACAGGGTTCCTGCGGTGCCGGGCGCCACGGGGCTTAGCCCCGAGCCAAAGCCCAGCGCAATAAAGTGCGCGGGGTGGGCCAGCAAAAACTTGGCCGTGGGCTTGAAAGGGGTGGGCGCAGGCTGGAGGGCGTCGGCGACTGGGATTTCATTGAATGTCATACACCGCAATGGTAGTCGCGTGCGGTGCAAGCTGCGCAGCTTTGCGGTATGGTGGCCAAATGATTAAAACTTCACAGCTCAGTTGGGTGGCTGCAGCATGTTTGCTGCTGGCGGGTTGCGCGGTTGAGCGCGCTGCGCCCGGCACGCCGCGCGCCGATGTACTGGCCACTTACGGCCAACCCACGCGCGAGGTGCCGTTGGCCAGCGGCACCCGCCTGCAGTATTCGCGGCTGCCTTCAGGCCAAACCGCCGTGATGGTGGACCTTGATTCAGCTGGTCGCGTGGTGTCTAGCCGGCAGGTGCTGCAGCGCACGGAATTCGACCGCATCGCGTTGGGGCAATGGAGTCGCCGCGATATTGAGCGTGAATTTGGCCCGCCTTTTAATGTCGACCGCGTTGCGTCTTGGCCCGGAGACATCATGACTTACACGTTTAAAGAAGGCGGGATCGATTTGTTTTTTTACGTGTACCTGGATGCTGCCCAAGTAGTACAGCGCACCGGGCAGGCGATGGATACGCGGCGTGACCCTGTACGAGACTAGCTCCCTGCAGGTTTGCTATTAATACGAGAGCTGCTCGCGCCCGTATTTATGGAGTAACACCGCTAAAAAGCTTGCCAAAAAGCCCTAAATAGCCATTTAAATCATTCGACCAATATCAGGCCAGCGGCGGTGCAGGTACAGCCAGGCGGCCAAACCTATGCACATCATGGCCAGCGACGCCGCTGCCAGCGCCACGGTTGAGTGCAGCACCAGCGGCACCAACAGCCCGGCCACCAAGCCGTTGGCGGTTGACGCCACAAAAGACTGCATCGACGACGCCATGCCGCGCCGCTCGGGGTACAAGTCCAGCACCAGCAGCGTGACTACTGGCATCATCATGGCCCAGCCGATTGAAAACAAGCCAATCGGCAGCAGCGCCCACGACACATGTGCCTTAAACAGCGAATTCGCCAGCAAGTTCAGGCTGGACACCACCAGCATGATCACAAAGCCGTGGCGTATTTGCTGCTTGGCGGGCACTTTGCCTGCCAGCCGTCCGCTGAGCCACGCGCCCAGCATGATGCCGCCTATGGTGATGACAAAGAACTTGTAAAACTCAGTGGGCTGCAACTGCAAGTGCTCACCCAAAAACGCGGGCGCTGCCAGCACATACAAAAACATGCCGTTAAAGGGCAGGCCACTGGCAAAGGCCAGCAGTAAAAACTTCGGGTCGCTGCCCAATTGCCGGTAGCCCGCCAGCAAGTGCGGCGCATTAAACGGTTGGCGTTGCGTACTGTCTAGCGTTTCGGGCAAGTACTTGAAGTTAATGGCCCACAGCAGTGCGCCCACGCCCGTTAAAAACCAAAAAATAGCGTGCCAGTTGGCGTGCACAAATAGCCAGCCGCCCACAATGGGCGCAATGGCCGGCGCCACGCCAAAGTAAATCGTGATCTGGCTCATCACCTGCTGGGCCTGCGCGGGGGGAAACATATCGCGCACAATCGCCCGCGCCACCACAATGCCTGCGCCCGCCGACAAGCCCTGCAGGCCCCTGAAAAACACCAGCTGGCCAATGTCTTGCGACAACGCGCAACCGGCAGAGGCGAGCGTAAAAATAGCCACGCCCCACAACACCACCGGCCTGCGGCCCACGCTGTCAGACAGCGCACCGTGAAACAAACTCATCAGCGCAAAGCCAAACAAATAGCTCGACAGCGTTTGCTGCATTTGCACCGGCGTGGCACCAAGTGACGCAGCAATGCCAGCAAACGCAGGCAAATACGTGTCAATTGAAAACGGCCCCAGCATGCCCAACAGCGCCAGCAGCACCGCCAGCGCCCAGCGAGGGCCGGGCCACAATTTACTTGCGTTGGGGTTCACCTGGACACGTTCATAAATTCATTTTTCAGGCGCTCATTGCTTAAAGAGGGCTGCGTTGCTTGGTGCTCGCAATCCTCATGCACACAAGTGCGCACCTAGGGGCTGCGCGCCAAGCGCCTTGCACTTCATCCTGAAATTTGAATTTCTAAAGATGTCCATCGTTTTTTAATCTCAAAGCGGTATCGTATAAACCGTTGCGGGGTGCGCCGGTAATGTCTGCAGCCAGCTTCACTGCAGTTTTAAGCGGCAGCTCGGCCAGCAACAGTCGCAAAACACGCTCTCCATCGTCAGCGGCGGGCGCGACTTGCAGCGGGTGCAGCACCAGCACAAACTCACCTCGCGTACGCTGCGGCCCGGCGGCCAGCCATGCGGCTAGCTGGCTGGCAGGCGTGGTGGCGATTTCTTCAAACTGTTTCGTCAGCTCCCGGCAGACGGTAACCAGCCGCTCGCCCAGCGGCGACATGGCTGCAGCCAGCGCTTCAATGCGGTGCGGCGCTTCCATGATGACAATAGCTTTGGCATCAAGCTGCAGCGCGGCAATGGCGGTGTCGCGCTCGCCTGCCTTGCTTGGCAAAAATCCGGCAAACACAAAGCCCAAATCGCCGGTCACACCTGCGGCGCTGAGTGCTGTGGTCACACTGCTCGCACCCGGCAGCGGCATCACGCGCAAGCCTGCGCTGCGCACAGCCGCCACCAGCCGCGCGCCCGGGTCACTCACGGCAGGCGTGCCGGCATCACTTACATAGGCCACGCGCTCCCCGCGCTTAAGGCGGTCAATCACCCCCACAGCGGCTTCAAGTTCATTGTGTTCGTGCACGGACAGCAGCGGTTTTTCAATACCGAATTGGCGTAGCAAACCTTGCGTGTGGCGGGTGTCTTCGCAGCCAATTGCATCTGCCAGTTGCAGCACGTGCAGCGCGCGCAAACTGATATCAGCCAAATTGCCAATCGGCGTGGCCACCACATACAGCGTGCTCTGCGGATAATGCTGCATACCGGCAGCAAGGGTTGCTGCGGCCAGGGCTGAGTCGAAAGAAGCGTTCAATGTGGTTTTCCAAAAAGCAAAATCTGCCAGCGCCGCCCGCCCAGAGTACCACCAAGGCAGTAGGCGACGCGGCTGAGGCACTGGCGCTAGCGCATTTGTGCGCAGCTGGCCTGAAGCTTTTGCAAACCAATTATCGAACACCTGGCCGTGGTGGCGGCGAGATTGACCTGGTGATGGCTGACAAAGACGGCACGCTTGTTTTTGTAGAAGTACGCCACCGCACCAGCGCCTCGCACGGCGGCGCAGGGGCCAGCATCAGCGCAGTGAAACAACGGCGCATCGTGTTTGCAGCCAAGCACTACTTGATGAGGTTCAAAAGTCTGCCGCCATGCCGATTTGATGTGGTGCTGGTGCAGGGCAGCCTGGTTGATGGAGCCAATCCGTCAGTTGAATGGCTGCGCAGCGCGTTCGATGCCTTTTAGGATTCCAGCGACTGGCGTTGCAGCTGTAACCAGACGTGCTTGGCGGCGCGGCGCAGGCCTTGGTTGAGCGGCTATCATCACGCCATGCTCGAACAACGAATTGAACAGCACTTTATTGATAGCGCGGACTTGAAGTACCAGGCGGCGCAGGTTCTATCCAAACCGATTGCGGCAGCCGTTCAGGCCATATTGGCCAGCGTGACCAGCGGCGGCAAAGTGCTCGCTTGCGGCAATGGCGGCTCGGCTGCTGATGCGCAGCACTTTGCAGCAGAGTTTGTGGGGCGTTACGAGCGCGAGCGGCCTGAGCTGGCGGCTATTGCCTTGACGACTGACAGCTCGATACTCACGGCCATTGCCAACGACTACGACTTCAATGTGATTTTTTCAAAGCAGGTACGCGCATTCGGCGGGCCTGGCGATGTGCTTCTGGCGCTGAGCACAAGCGGCAATTCTGGCAATGTACTCGCGGCGATTGAAGCGGCGCACGAACGCGACATGACGGTGGTGGCGCTAACCGGCAAAGGCGGCGGGAAAATGACCCATGCGCTGCGTGAAACCGATGTGCATATTTGTGTGCCGCATGACCGCACCGCCCGCATTCAAGAAGTCCACTTGCTGGTGCTGCATTGCATTTGCGATGGCGTCGACACCCAATTACTTGGCGATCAGGAATCTTCACTTTAAGGACCCCCATGACAAAACACGTGCCATCACGCTCTGCATTTCAATTCACCACCCTGGCCGTTGCTGGAGCCATTGCCTTCACCAGTATTGCCAGCTTGACGGCTTGCGTGCCGCTGGTAATTGGCGGCGCAATGGTCGGCGGCACGATGGTGGCCATTGACAGGCGCACATCTGGCGCGCAGCTGGAAGACGAAGGCATTGAACTGCGCGCGGCCAGCCGCATTCGCACCAACGTGGGCGACCGCGTTCACGTGAACGTGACCAGCTACAACCGCCAGGTGCTGATCACTGGCGAAGTGCCCAACGAGCAAGACAAACTGCTGGTCGGGCAAATTGTTTCCAAAGTTGAAAACGTCGGCTCTGTCGTCAATGAACTGGCCGTGCTCGGCATTTCAACGCTGGCCCAGCGCTCGTCTGATGTGCTGGTAACTGGGCGAATCAAAGCGTCGCTGATTGACAGCAAAGACTTGATTTCTAACGCCTTTAAAGTGGTTACCGAGCGCGGCACCACCTACTTGATGGGCCGCGTCACCGCGCGTGAAGCAGACCGCGCCACTGCGATTGCGCGCAGCACATCTGGCGTGCAAAAAGTAGTGCGCGTGTTTGAGAACATCTCTGAAGAAGAGCTGACCCGCATGACGCCCGCGCCTGCCAAGCCAGACGCCAACAAAACGCAGCCTGCGAACTGATTTTGCGAGGCTGCACTGTTAGCTGTGTTAGTCCACGCCAGTGGGGGCTAACGCAGCCGTTTGACCAGGCTTGACGTGTCCCAGCGCTGGCCGCCCAGTGCTTGCACATCGGCGTAAAACTGGTCAACTAGCGCCGTAACCGGCAAGCGTGCGCCGTTGCGCTTGGCTTCGTCTAGCACCAAGCCTAAGTCCTTGCGCATCCAGTCGACGGCAAAGCCAAAGTCAAACTTGTCGGCCACCATGGTTTTACCGCGGTTGTCTAGCTGCCAGCTTTGCGCGGCGCCTTTGCCAATCACGTCTAGCACCTGATTTACGTCAAGCCCAGCCTTTTGGCCAAACGCCACCGCTTCGCTCAAGCCCTGCACCAGAGAGGCAATACAAATTTGATTGACCATTTTGGTGAGCTGGCCTGCGCCGCTTTCACCCATCAGGGCAAAGGCTTTTGAAAAGTTCATGCCTACAGGTTTAACGGCATCAAAAGCAGTAGCATCGCCGCCGCACATCACCGTCAGCGCACCGTTTTGTGCGCCAGCTTGCCCGCCCGATACCGGCGCATCGACAAAATGCAGGCCGAGCTTTTTGGCAGCTGCGTAAAGTTCGCGCGCGACATCAGCAGACGCGGTGGTGTGGTCAACCAATATGGCGCCAGGCTTCATGCCGGCAAACGCGCCGTCAGCCCCAAGCACCACGCTGCGCAAATCGGCATCATTGCCGACGCAACAAAACACAATGTCAGCGCCGGTAGCCACAGCTCGCGGCGTCAAGCTATGTGTAGCGCTCTGAAATTCTGCACAAAACGCTACTGATTTAGTAGCGGTTCGGTTATACACGCTGACCTGATGACCCGCAGCAGCCAAGTGGCCCGCAATGGGGTAACCCATCACGCCCAGGCCTAAAAAGGCAAGTTTTTGCGCGGCTGTGGATTCGTAGTTTCTAGCGTTGATAGAAGGCATGTCTGGTTCTCGGTTGCAGCTGGTTAGTCAAAGTGCATATTGTGCAATACCCAAGCCGAAAGACCAGTTTTCCCGGTTGGTCTCCAGCAAGTTGATGATCACGTCGTCGGCTTTAAAGCTGCTGGCTAACGCGATGTCTGTTGCCATCTTTGTGTACAGCGCTTTTTTCATCTCCAAACTGCGGCCGGGCGAACAACTTATTTGCACGAACACTACGTGCTCCGAGTGCGTGACGCCTAAAAATTCGGGTGTGCACACTAGGTCTTTTGGGTCGTGCCGGTGAATGGCTTGAAAGCGGTCGGTTGCGGGCACATTAAAGGTTGCTACCAAAGCGTTGTGTACGGCCGAAGATACCGCAGCAACATCGGCGGTAAGAGTGGCTTGCGGCAAATTGATGCGAACGAGAGGCATGTTGAAATCCTTTAAAGAGTTACACGACATTCACGTCTGTGAACGTGGCCTGAGTGTCAGTGGCCCGACGCTTCAGCGAAACCACACGTATTGCACAACGCTTGTGCTGAAATTGCACTAGCAAAAACTAAATTCACTGCGTATGAAAAATCTAAACCTCGATGACTTCGCCTTGTTCAAAGAAGTGGCCGCTGCTCAGTCGCTGTCGAAGGTAGCGCGCGACCGGCAAGTTGCGGCCAGTCAGGTGTCAAGGCACTTCGCCCGCATCGAGGCTGAATGCCGCCTGCAGTTGGCACACCGCACCACCCACAGCCTGTCGTTGACGGACGACGGTGAGTTGTTTCTTGAATACGCCTGCCGTATCGCTGAAGAGCACGCCCAACTCCGCAGCAGCGTGGCAAAGCGCGCACAAGGGATCAGTGGAACAGTGCGAATAAGCGTTGGTCAGCTGTTTGCGCAATACGTGGTCATACCGCGCCTTGCCGAACTCCAGCAAAAGCACGCCAGTCTGCTAATCGACCTGCACATTGACGACCGACTGGTCAACATGGCGTACGAGGGCATCGACATCGCCGTGCGAGCGGGTGTGCCGCCCCAAGATACCGTGATTGCTCGCGATTTGGGCCGTCATGGGCGGGCGCTATACGCGGCGCCTGCGTACCTCAAAAAACACGGTACACCGCGTGAGCCAGCAGATTTGCAGAGGCACAAACTGATCACCAACAGCGCTGTGGCCGCCCACAACCGCGGGCCATTTTTAGTTAAAAACGAAACGGTGCACGAACAAGTGCGTGGCCAAGTGCGGGTAAACAGCAGCGCGGCGGTAGTGTTGCTTACCCTGAACGGCGGCGGCATTGGGCGCATCAATGACGTAGTGGGCAACCGACTGGTGTTGGAAGGGCAGCTCAAACCTGTGCTGGCAAAGTACAAAACAGCCGAGCAGTACCCGGTTTACGCGGCCATTCTTGCCGAGCGGCACCGGGCCCCCAAAATCCGCGCGACAACGGACTTTTTAACGCTTTGTTTTGCGGCGTTTAAACGAGAACAAACTAGTTAAACAATCGCAAAGTTCTCAGTACCCGCAGCCAGGTCAACCGACTTGGCGCGCTGGGAATTCAGCTTGATTTGCAGCCGCAAGTCGTTCACTGAATCAGCGTTACGCAGCGCGTCATCGTAGGTAATCAGATTGGCTTCAAACGCGTCAAACAGGGCTTGGTCAAAGGTTTGCATACCCAAGTTGCGGCTTTTCTTCATGATCTCTTTGATCTCAGACACTTCGCCCTTGAAGATCAAATCTGAAATCAGCGGCGTGTTCAACATCACTTCAACCACGGCCACTCGGCCCTTGCTGTTTTGCCGCCCCACTAGCCGCTGCGACACCATGGCTTTCAGGTTCAGCGACAAGTCCATCAGCAATTGCTGGCGGCGCTCTTCAGGAAAGAAGTTGATGATGCGGTCCAACGCCTGGTTGGCGCTGTTGGCATGCAGCGTGCACATGCACAGGTGGCCGGTTTCAGCAAACGCAATGGCGTGTTCCATGGTTTCGCGGTCGCGTACCTCGCCCATCAAAATCACGTCGGGCGCCTGGCGCAGCGTGTTTTTAAGTGCGGCCTCCCAGCTGTCGGTGTCCAGGCCTACCTCGCGCTGCGTGACCACGCAGTTTTTGTGGGGGTGTACAAACTCTACCGGGTCTTCAATGGTGATGATGTGACCGTACGACTGCTCATTGCGCCAGTCAACCATCGCGGCCAGCGTGGTCGATTTACCTGAGCCAGTAGCGCCCACCAAAATAGTCAGGCCCCGCTTGCTCATGGTCACTTCTTTAAGCACTTGCGGCACACCCAAGCCGTCAATAGTGGGCAGCGTGGCAGGAATCACTCGCATCACCATGCCGACTTGGCCCTGCTGAATAAACGCATTGACCCGGAAGCGGCCGACGCCGGGCGGGCTGATCGCAAAGTTGCACTCTTTGGTGCGTTCAAACTCGGCCGCTTGCTTGTCGTTCATGATGGCCCGCGCCAACGCCAGCGTGTGGCCTGCGTTCAGCGGCTGCGGCGACACCTTGGTGATCTTGCCGTCCACTTTCATCGCAGGCGGAAAGTCGCCCGTGATGAACAAGTCACTGCCATTGCGGCTGACCATCAACTTTAAAAGGTCGTTAATAAATTTACTGGCCTGGTCGCGTTCCATTTAGAACTCCTTTAAATTTGACGTACCCGCTTCTTCAAGCAGGGGCAGCGGCGCCCTCGGGGGGCAGTGGCCACACGCAGTGGGTAAGCGTGGGGGCTTTTCTTTTCAAGCAGGGGCCGCGGAACTGGCTTTGCCAGGCCGCAGGCGCAGCGGCCCCCTCGGGGGGCAGGGCGCTACACGCAGTGAGCAACCGTGGGGGCGACACATTCATCCTGGGAAGTTCTCAGGAATCTTGGCTTTGCCGCGCGCTTCACCTGCAGAAATGACGTTGCGTTTGACGAGTTCAGTCAGGTTTTGGTCCAGCGTCTGCATGCCCACGCTGTTGCCGGTTTGAATCGACGAATACATCTGCGCCACTTTGGCTTCGCGAATCAAATTGCGAATAGCACTGGTGCCCAGCATGATCTCGTGTGCCGCCACGCGGCCTTGTCCGTCTTTGGTTTTGCACAGCGTTTGCGAGATCACGGCCTGCAGTGACTCAGACAGCATCGAGCGAATCATTTCCTTTTCTTCAGCC
>JANOWB010000386.1:0-6493 GCA_031417695.1 Polaromonas sp. | reverse complement strand
CAGGCCTACGGCATCACCAGCTTTGTGCTGCGCAGCCACGACCCGCTGCACCCGAAACGCTTTTCAGAATTTATGGAGCTGCCGCTGCCTGGCCTGCTGCGTGCCAAAGGCTATGTGTGGCTGGCCAGCAAACCTGAATGGGTGCTGTCGTACTCACGTGCGGGCAACACTGCCACACACGAGCCCGTAGGCCGCTGGTGGGCACATCAGCCAGATAAAAGCAAATGGCCACCCAAGGGCGACCCACAGCGCCAGGCCATCGAAGAACGCTGGCGCGAGCCCTACGGCGACCGCTTGAATGAAGTCGTTTTCATTGGCCAAAAGATGGACAGGGCATTGATTGAATCCGCCTGGAAAGCCTGCCACCTGACGTTTACTGAAACCCGAAAGGGCGTGAACGGGATGAAAGGCTGGCGCGACTTGCCAGACCCATTTCCGGACTGGGCGGCTACGCCCGTGCTGGAAGCAGAACCTGCTTAATCGTCTTTGATTGTTAACAAACTCCGGGGAAATCAAATGAAAGTTGCTTACGTATTTGCCACCAGCATGGCGTCGACCTTCAAACTGAGCGCCATGATCTTGCCGCAATTAGAGCAAGGCAATCATGGTGCGGGCGTAGCAGGAATGATGTTTTTTGATGACAACATTTTTTGCCTTCGCCAAGGAGATCCGGTCGGCGAGCGGCTGGCTAAAGTCGCCAAAGAGCAAGGCATTTTGCTGATGGTGTGCGACCAGTGCGCGGTGCGGCGAAATTTGGCAGACGGCACATTTGAGCAGTGCGGCAGCGGGCAGGTCAAAGCCAAAGGCTTGGTTGACGGCGTGGTGGCGGGCTGCTTTCCTCAGCTTTACGGTGCGCTTGCTGCAAGCCCACCAAATTACGTCATCAGCTTATAAGCGTCCACAAAAGCGAACTGCGAAGCTGCAAACAACACACTTAACTCATGCACGCTGAAATCCGAGCACCTCAAGGCAGGTATTTTTGGCGCGCATCCTCGTTTTAAAAGAATCTAGAGATAAGGCATGGCATCAGAATTCGATATGTCACTGGCAGGACTGGCAACCCTGTTTGCACTAGGCTTGCGGCATGGGCTAGACCCCGACCATATTGCCGCGATTGACAGCATGACCTTGCGCGCTCATGACAACGGGCAAACACACGCCCGCTGGACAGGCGGCTTGTTTTCACTCGGCCATGGGCTGGTGGTGATCGTGATAGCAGTGCTCACCGCCGCTCTGTCAAGCCAAATAGCACTTCCCAAAACCTTCATGCTGGTTGCGCAATGGATACCGCTGGTGTTTTTGGTGTGGGTTGGCGTCGTTAACCTGCAAGCCCTCTTGACGTCTGCCGATTACCAGCCTGTCAGCGTCAAAGCTCGCTGGGTTCCCGCACGCTGGCGCAACCGCAGTGATCCATTCGCCGTGGCGGTTGTTGGCATTTTGTTTGCCACTGTGTTTGACACCATCACACTGGCTGCCACATGGGGCTTTGCCGCGTCAACTCAGGGCGGCGTGATAGCGGGTTTGATAGCTGGCCTGGTGTTCACAGCCGGCATGTTGCTGACCGACACCGCCGACTCATGGTTGATTGTTCACATGTCCAATAAAGCCAGTACCCAGTCCACCAAACAACGCTACCGCCGGGCGCTAGGCTGGCTGGTGGTGGTCCTGGCTTTTGTGGTGGTGGCCTGGACGCTGCTAAACCGTGCTGGGCTGGAACTGCCAGCAGCAGACAACCTGCGAACAGCCCTTGGCGCGGCGGTAATGTTGTGTTCTGTGTTGTTGGGCTGGTGGCTGTACAGGGCAATGCGCAAACAGGTGCTTCCCACTCCTTGAATTGCTTTTACCGACATCAATCGTCACTTTAAACCTGGACAAAACATGAGTCTTATTCCCGTCACCATCCTCACTGGATTTTTGGGCAGCGGCAAAACTACGCTGCTCAACCATATTTTGAAAGCTGACCACGGACACAAAATCGCCGTCATTGAAAACGAGTTCGGCGAAGCCGGTATTGACAACGAACTGCTGGTACAAGACCGTGACGAGCAGATCATTGAAATGAACAATGGCTGTATTTGCTGCACCGTGCGCGGCGATTTGGTGCGTATTTTGGGCGAGCTGGCCGCCAAGAAAAAAGCAGGCACGCTCAGCTTTGACCACGTGGTGATTGAAACCACCGGCCTGGCAGACCCCGCACCCGTAGCGCAAACGTTTTTTGTCGATGAAGACATTCAAATGAATTACCTGCTGGACGCAATCGTCACGCTGGTCGATGCCGTACACGCACCGAAGCAACTTGACGAGCACCATGAGGCGCAAGAGCAAGTCGGCTTCGCTGACCGCGTGCTGATCAGCAAAACAGATTTGGTCGGTGCGCCTGCGCTGGTCGCCTTACGTCAACGGCTGGGTCGCATGAATCCACGGGCAAAGATTACCGAAGCGCACCACGGTGTGGCAGCAGTCGATGACTTGATGGACATTCGCGGCTTTAACCTCAATGCAATACTGGAAATTGAGCCGCAGTTTTTAACTGACGTTGACCACGAACACGATGACGATGTGACGTCGTTTGTATTCCGTGAAGATCGCCCGCTTGACCTGGAAAAAGTCGAAGACTTTTTGTCAGGAATGATTCAGGTCTATGGCCCGCAAATGATGCGTTACAAGGGCATTTTGAACATACAGGATGAGAGCAAAAAGATCGTGTTTCAGGGCGTTCACATGCTGGCGGGTGCTGAGCGCGCAGGCGACTGGCTGCCCGACGAGAAACGCACCTCAAAAATGGTTTTTATCGGGCGAGACCTGCCGCGTCAGCTACTCGAGGCGGGTTTGGTAAGTTGTGCTGCAACAGTCGCAACAAGCTCAACGTGACGTTGCGCTAGACCATTGCACCGCTTGAAAGTTAACACGCCCTTTCAACAGACCAAATGCGCTACGACCCCTGATGAATGCAGTCTGTGCGGTATAAACAATGCATGACTGAAAAGCCCCCTACCCCCACCCATTTGCCTACCCATTTAAGAAGTCACACCTACCATGGCCTGGCTCCGGGCAAAGCGCTGCTGGTGCTGGGCGCAGTGCACGGCAATGAGGTGTGCGGTACGAAGGCCATCATGCAGCTGTTGCAAGACTTTGACAGCGGTGCGATCAGCATTGAGCGCGGCGCAGTCACGTTTGTGCCCATCACCAACCCGCTGGCTTATCAGCTCAAGCGGCGGTTTGGCGACCGCAATTTAAACCGCAACATGGCACCCAGCGCCATTCCGCAAGACTTTGAAGACCGCATTGCCAACGTACTGACGCCGCTGCTAGATGCGCACGATGTGCTGCTGGACTTGCATTCGTTTCACACCGGCGGCGCGCCGTTTGTGATGATTGGCCCGCAGAACAACACCGGCACGCTGGAGCCGTTTGCGCTGGCCGCCGAAGAAATGCAATTGGCCCTGCACACGGGCGCTCCGCGCATTGTTGAAGGCTGGCTGGACACCTATGCACGCGGTGTGCAGCGGCGAGCAACAGCCACGGCTGAGAACATCAGCGTGCGCTCGCAAACGCTGGTGACCAACCCGAATTACGGCGTGGGCACAACCGAGTACATGCGCGCACGTGGCGGCTATGCGGTCACGCTCGAATGCGGGCAGCACGATGACCCGGCGGGCGTTGCGGTTGCAAAACATGCGATTTTGCAGACTCTGGGTTTGTTAGGCATCACGTCCTCCCAGCCCGTGCCGCCGATTGCTGTGCCGGAAATTTTGCGACTGATTGACGTGACCGACAAGGCGCATGCCGACGACACCTTCACCCGTGAGTGGCGCAGTTTTGATGCAGTTAAAGCAGGCGATGTGGTTGGCGTTCGGCAATCTGGTGCCGAGGTCAAAGCGCAGGGCGACGGCTTTGTGGTGTTCCCCAACCCGCGCGGTGAAGTGGGGCAAGAATGGTTTTACTTTGCGCAGAAACGGGTTTAAAAATGGGCTTGAAACGGCTTGTTTCGACTGAAAAAGGCTGTTTTTAGGTATCAAATACGGCTGTAGCCAAATAAATACGGGCGCGAGCAGCTATTAAAATCATACCAACCTGACGCACTTTAGCGGCAGCCTGTTGAATGTTGCGTGACAAGACGGCAACCGACCCCAATCCCGTGGCTGGCAACGGTTTCAGGGCTATTCGCGGAATACGCATTTTCGCGCTACACGCCTTCAATGATCCGGATGTCCCGATCCGCGCCGTCACCCAGCGCGGCTAGAGCTGCCTGGTAGGCGGGGCTGTCGTGTGCAGCGGTGGCTTGATCGACACTGTCAAACTCAATCAGAACGGTGCGCTCCTTCAACCCGAGTTCATAAGCCATCGACGGCACACCGCGCGCCAAAAATCGACCACCTGCTGCAGTGAGTGCCGGGCCCGCAAGCGCTGCATAGTAGGCGAGCTTTTCGGCATTGTTTACGGCGCGGTAGGTGCTGACCCAATAGGCTTTGGACATTTTTTCTTCCTTTTAGATTTGAGATGGTTGTTGTAACTCTAGCAAAACTAGGGCGTTGGTATCTTGACTGGCAACGTTCGAGCTAAGCGGGCAATAACGGCAGGACGCCGATTTCGCCTGCGGCACCAGTTCAAGCAGGATGTCTTGACATGAAGTGGCGTGCGCCGACATGCAGGGCTTGAACCTGCTCCTTGGTGTACTCTGAATACTTGCCATGAGCAGCTTTGTTGCGCAAGTCAAGCCACGCTGTGATGTTCTTCTGATCAAGCTTGGAGTACACGCCTGCACCCGCGAGTTCAGCGTTTAGAAGGTCGGCCTTCTTTGGGTTTGTACCGTTCTCTACCTGAATGCCGCTCTTCAAGCACAGCTTGCGAAACTGCTCCTCAAGAACGGATCCGGTCATGACTGCGGCGGCGTCTTTGTACCCTTGATCCAGGAGGTGATCCGCCATCTCGAGAAAGTCCGCGAAAACATCGGCATGAATCAATTCAGCAACGCTCGACAAATAACCGGCTGCATAGTCTTCGCGCAAAGCACGAAGAATTCCAACCAGCTGCCCAAGCGCGTATCCGTTGCCAACCCCGTACTGCTTCATGAGCCCATCGGCGGCTACGCGGTGTGATGAGCCAATCGGCGCCAGTCGGTGTATCGCCGCATGCGCGCGCGCCATGCACTCACTGGTGCCAACGCCTTTCTGGTCAGAGAGGTCGTCGTACCGAGCTCGGCTTGTCACACCTTCGCATGCGGCGATGACAGTCGACAACTGCTGCAGGATTGCTTCTGAAGTTTGAGCCATGTGGGTTCTGATGTTTAACGTTTAACTCAAGTGACTGGCCGTAGGCCAGTTTGCAAAAAGAAAGGGTTAGCCATCGACTGACTTCAGCGCTTCTTTTGTCTGTCGGCAATAGTTCCAATCGGGATCATTGTCATTAAGGATCTCGATTGGAAAGTGTGGGCCACCCTTCAGTTTAGTATTGAGTTCACTCATAAACGCGGCGTAGTCTCGACAGTAGTAGCAGAGCTCACTCACTCCGTCCCCACGAATGATATGAACCAGAAGACTATTTCCTCGAGCATCGTTCAACGGATCTAGCAGTGCCTCGAACGCATGTAGCTCGTCCAAGATCTGCTTGTCTGGCGGTCCGCCGTTTGCATACGACCACTCGACAATGACCGATGTCGGAAAGTCTGTGCGCTTCAGGTCTGGTGGATAACTATCCCTGATCTGCCACATGCTTGGTCCTTCATAGTCTTCAGACGTATACAGGGTCCAGTCTTCTGTCGGTTTTTCGGTCATGGGCTACTTCGATGGCTAACGCAATTAATACCGCAAACCCTGCGGTATAAGGTGGCAGCTTTCCCTAAGAAAAGCATGACTTTCACCAGCCAGCGTTGAAAAGTCTGCTGCAATAAAAAGAGCGTTAAACCACGCAAGCTTTGAGATTTGAATTTGAGTCAGCATGAACGCGATTTTGACTGCTTTCCGATGCTTCGCACATCTGCGCAAAGCGAAATCTGCAGCAAAAGCAGTTTTTAGAAGTGTAGTGATCGAAAAAACGCCATTTTTAACAATATTTAGGTATGTATTTGGCCACTAGGTCAATAAATACGGGCGCAAGCAGCTACTGAATAAATAGCATTAATCCTTCACTGGAGAAGTGAACATCTTACGGGACTTGGCTACCTTCAACCCAGCCGCTGCCACGCGGTAGCGCGGTTGCAATGAATAGCGGTAGCCGACATGAAGTTTAGAAAAGCATCAGGTTTTCGCGCGGCTGAACACAAAAATACCGGCAATCACCAGTACCGTTCCTGCAGCCACCCAGGCGGTGAAGGGCTCACCCAAAATCACCACGCCCATCAAAATAGTCGACATCGGCCCCACCATGCCTGTTTGCGCTGTCAGGCCAGAGCCAATGCGCTCAATGGCCATCATCACCATCAACACCGGCACTGCTGTGCACGCTGTGGCGTTGAGCAGTGACAGCCACAGCACCTCGGGCGCCACCAACGCAG
>JANOWB010000385.1:0-8456 GCA_031417695.1 Polaromonas sp. | reverse complement strand
CGCGGCCTGAAAGAAAAGTACGAGCTGCACCACGGCGTACAGATCACTGACCCGGCCATTGTGGCGGCGGCAGAGTTGAGCCATCGCTACATCACCGACCGTTTTTTGCCCGACAAGGCGATTGATTTGATTGACGAAGCGGCCAGCAAAATCAGCATCGAGCGTGACAGCAAACCTGAAGTGATGGACAAGCTGGATCGCCGCCTGATTCAGCTGCAAATTGAGCGCGAAGCCGTGCGCCGCGAGAAAGACGAAGCATCACAAAAGCGCTTTGGTTTGATCGACGAAGAAATCACCAAACTGCAAAAAGAAATTTCAGACCTTGACGTGATTTGGCAAGCCGAAAAAGCGCAAGCTCTCGGCAGCAAAGACGTAATGGAAGAAATCGACCGCATCAAATTCCAGATTGAAGAACAAACCCGCAAAGGCGACTTCAACAAGGTGGCCGAGCTGCAGTATGGAAAACTTCCTGATTTAGAAAAACGCCTGAAAGCCGCGCAAGACAGCGAAGCCAAGCCCGCCGCCAACGCCGCGCCCAAGCTGCTGCGCACGCAAGTGGGCGCTGAAGAAATCGCTGAAGTCGTGGCGCGCTCTACAGGTATTCCGGTCAGCAAACTCATGCAGGGCGAGCGAGACAAATTGCTGCTGATGGAGGGCAAGTTACATGACCGCGTGGTCGGCCAAAACGAAGCCATTGGCGCGGTGGCCAATGCGATTCGCCGATCACGCTCGGGCTTGTCCGACCCGAACCGCCCCACCGGCTCGTTCTTGTTTCTCGGTCCCACCGGCGTCGGTAAAACTGAATTGTGCAAAGCCCTTGCTGGCTTTTTATTCGACAGCGAAGACCACCTGATTCGCGTGGACATGAGCGAGTTCATGGAAAAGCACAGCATGGCCCGCCTGATTGGCGCGCCGCCAGGCTATGTGGGCTACGAGGAGGGCGGTTACTTGACAGAAGCTGTGCGCCGCAAACCCTACAGCGTGCTGCTGCTGGACGAAGTTGAAAAAGCGCACCCCGATGTGTTTAACGTGCTGCTGCAGGTACTCGACGATGGGCGCCTTACCGACGGGCAAGGCCGCACGGTAGACTTTAAAAACACCGTGATCGTGATGACCAGCAATATTGGCTCGCCCATTATTCAAAGTATGGTGGGCAAACCGTACGAAGAGATTAAAGACGCGGTGACTGACGAGCTGAAAAATTACTTCAGGCCCGAGTTTTTAAACCGCATTGACGAGACGGTGGTGTTCCACGCGCTGGATGCGAAAAACATTGAATCGATAGCGCGCATACAGCTCAAAGTCTTGACAGCAAGGCTCGAGAAGATGGAGCTGACGATGCACGTATCAGAAGCCGCCGTTGCCGAACTCGCCAAGGTTGGGTTTGACCCGGTGTTTGGGGCCAGGCCACTCAAGCGCGCGATTCAACAGCGGATTGAGAATCCGCTCAGCAAGCTGCTTTTAGAAGGCAAGTTCCCGCCTAAGAGCATCATTCCGGTTGATGTCGATCCGATTCACGACCCGGGAGTGTTTAGCTTTAGTAAGGCAGGCAAGGCAGAGTCATCAACCTAAACGCTATTTATTTAGGAGCTGCTCGCGCCCGTATTTATTGGGTTGCAATGGTTTTATTGAATACAGAAGCTCGTAAACGGCGTCTTTAGCGCTTAAGGCGCGTAGCGATCAACGCCATAACACTGGCCCGTTGGCGGCAAACCACTTTTCGACTCCTGAGTTAACCGCCCCTTCAATGCGGCTGCGTTGGCTCTAAATAGGGGCGTCAAACAGCCTTTGCACAAAGACCATGGCCGCCACGTCACCACAAACCCTCAGGCGTTAAAAGTTTTTCGCTCGCTTTTAAAACTTTCATAGTAATCATGACAACTTTGTAATTTTTGGGTGCCTCATTCAACGACAAAATCTGCTTTACCAAAGATTTACTATGTCTATGAGGGGAAATTGACGATGCACCCAAACAAATTATTGCCAAGCAATCTGCGAGCCGTGAAAGTTCTTGGCGCACTTGTGATTGCAGCGACGGTTGCAGCATGCGGCGGGTCTAAAGAATCTGAAGAAGCGCCCACCTCTTCCGCAGTGCCAACGACGCAAATAGCGCCAACACCAGCAGCCGTGGTACCAACACCACCGGATGTACCGGTGGTCACAAGCAACGGAAAGCTCAAAATATTCATCTTGGCGGGGCAGTCCAATATGGAAGGGTTCGGCAAAGTAGACCGGGGCGGCGACCCTGACCGAGCCACAATTGTGTGTCCGCTCAGGGATGACCGCACGCGAGGCTACCCGGCCAACATCTTGGGCGGTATGGGCAGTCTGCGGGCCATGGTCAACGCCGACCCTGTTAAGTACAGCTACCTCGTTGACCCAAGCAAGACTATTAGCTACACAGTTACAGCAAACGTCCCTGAATGCACCAAATCAGACACCAAAACCTACTCAAGCTGGGCCACACGTGACGATGTGTATATTTCGAATTTAAGTTCGACAGCGCCCAATGACAACACAGTGAAAGGCAGCGGAAAATTAGGCGTGGGTTTTGGTGCTAACAATGAAATGAGAAACGGCGAAGGGTATATTGGCCCGGAGTTTGCCTTCGGTCATGTCGTGGGCAAGGGTCTTGACGACAAGGTGTTGCTGATCAAAACGTCGTGGGGCGGCAAGTCGCTTGCAGTTGACTTCAGACCGCCCAGCTCTGTTGGCTTGGGCGTTGGTGTGCCCGACACAACTTCAAGCAAAACACCTGACGTTACTGGCGTCTATTACAGCGAAATGGTGAGAAGGGTCAGGCTTGTGCTGTCCGACATCAAAAAATACTACCCAGACTATGACGGCAAAGGTTATGAGGTGGTAGGTTTTGGTTGGCACCAAGGCTGGAACGACAGGATTGATACCAGCTACGTGGGTCAATATGAAGTTAACTTGGCGAACTTGATTCGTGATCTGCGCAAAGACCTGAACTTGCCGAATATGCTGGTGGTGATAGGCAACACAGGCTTGGCATGGGCTGGCAAAGACAAGAATTCCTTAGACCTAATTAACGCACAGGCAAATGTTGCTGACCCCATCAAATATCCAAAATTTGCGGGCAACGTCAGCACTGTTGATACACGCCCTTTCCACTACCCGGATACATCGCCAGAGATTGGGTTTGTACACCACTGGAATTACAGCGGCGAAAGTTACTTCAAAGTGGGCGAGAGCATGGGAACGGCCATGCTCAAACTGATGAAACCATAGCTTTCAATCGATGGACAACTCACCGACAACTATTTTCCACACTTTCCCCTACGGAGAATCCAAATGAAACTTTTACATCACATGAACAAAAATCCATTGTTGATTTTAGTGGCTAGCAGCGTGCTGGTTATCACCACACTGGTCGCTTGCGGTGGGGGCGGCGGCGGAACTGGCGGTGTAGCTAGCGGTGGCCCCAGCGGCGGCCCCAGCGGCGGTCCGGCAATTGACAATGGTTTACCAGCCTACGATCTCAACGGTTTTAAACAATGCGGCACTGAGTTTGGCAAAGACATAACACTCACTGTTGATACGCATCTTGCCTACGGTTTAGCCGAAGGATATCGGCTTGTGTATTTGTTTAACCAGAAAAAGGGCACGGTTATCAAGCCGATGACTGAGACCTTTGGTGGCGATCCATTGCCCTCTGTTGGCAAGCTCGTCTACTGTAAACCTGTCGCCAGCGACAATAACGACGTGGCCGTATTCAAAGCTTCGATAGCTGCCGTCAAATCGACTTTAGACTCCGCTCCGGTTTTATCGTCAGAGCAGCTCCAGCTGCACAGCAACCGCCTCAAGCAAACTATGTACGCAATAGTTGAGAGCGAAGCATCGTTGCTTCAGGCTTTTGATGTCATTACTGCGTATGAAAAAATGCGCGGTGGCGCATTGTTTGCAAATAAAGAAACTAAAAACTGGTTCCCGAACGAAAACTACGGTGACAACGGCAGGGACATCGACCGTACCGTACTCACCATTCAGCAGGGTATTCATGACATCGCGTACGTGCCAGCGAATTTTGTAAAGTACAAAAGCGCTCTTAATGGCAAAAAATTCAACAGTCATGAATGGTTTCCCGGCAAAGTCAAAACTCCGGCCGACCCCAATAAGGTTAACTCCGTAAGGATCAACGCAACGATGGTGAAGGACGTGGACGATCGCACGGCTTTTTCAGGCGCTGGTTCAGTTGCTCGTCGACCTACTGGCTTTTATTTGGCGGCTGGCGATGTGGCCAAGGTGACTGTGCCAAGTTCTATGGTGGGGAAGGGGTTCGTGATTCAAGTCGGCGCCAACACGCACGACAAAACCATGAAAAGCAAAATTGTGCGGCCATTTCGCGTGACCAATAGATTTCCCATTGCAGCCAACGTGACTGAAATTGCCAACCCCAATGGTGGTGGTATTTACATTGATGTGCCTTACTTAGCCGATGCAGGGAGTGACCTTACCATCACAATCCAAAACGCTGTGGCGGCGCCGTTGTTCTCTAAAACAGCGCTTAATGCAACAACGCTGCAGCAGTGGAAAGAAACTCAACGAATGAACCCTGCGCCGTGGGCTGACTTTGTGAGCGACAAGTTCATGATGACGTTGCCCACCAAGTGGATTGAGAAGTACGAAGACCCCGTCACCCTGATGAAAGACTGGGACGACAGAATGGACATCGTATCGGACTATGTGGGAAGAAGTCGAGTTAGAAACAACCAGATTTTGTACTTGACTGTAGACACCGACCTCTTGGGCGGTGCATTTGGTATTGGTTATCCCACAGGTAACAACACCTACAACCCGGGTGCCACAACTGACGGTAACAATAAAAACTGGTACTTGAGACCCGACAAAGACTTTTCGGAAGTAGAGTTTCACGAATTGGGTCACGCCCAGCTGTTCAGTGGTTTCCCGGGCGAGGGCGAAGCTGCCATCAATATTTTAAGCGTGGCTGTCAGCAACAAACTCTACAGTGTTGATATTGACAGAGCCCTGAGCAAATCAATGAACAATACGTCGCAGCTGATAGGCCGCGATCAAGCGGCGGTCGGCTGGATGGTAAGGCAGAACTTTAGAGAAGGCAAACCCATGGGCATCACTTCTGCCATGCAAGAAAAGATGTATGTGCAACGTGGTTACGCCAAGTATGTTGAGATTGCAGCGCTGTTTGGCTGGGACAAGTTAGAGAAGTTTTACTTCGAAGAAAATCGCGTTTTCCGCAAGGAGGCGGTGGCAGCCGGTGCGGGCCTGGCGGAAGTTGACAGCCGAATTTTGCGTATGTCGATCGCTGCAGGCGTGGACCTGAGTCCGCTAATTCACTTTTGGGGCACGCAACCTGTCAATGGTGACGCCCTGAGCGCGGCCATTGCTGCAGCAGGATTGAAGCCATCGGCTCAGATTTATGACCGATTGACGCGTTACGAAGCGATGATTCCAATGACCAATGCAGCGTTTCAAGCGCATGCGGTTGAGGTCTTAAACAAGCCCGCGTCGACACTTAAGTTGAACGGGGACGGGAATAACACTTACGGCGAAGGTTGGTACAAAGTGTGGATCGACAGCTACGGTGCAACCGAGGGTCAAGCGGCAAAAACTGCTTTCGCTAATATGATGGCAAGATATTTTCCGAATCGCCGGCCGGTTTAAGTACTCTCGCTGGCCTGCAAGCAGGCTAGCTGATACGCACAACGTTCGGGAGTTGATTTGAACTATTCAGGAAGTTGATGTCTAGCGAAAAGCTGCTGCCTTCGCCGGTAGTTTTTCTGACAAAAAAAGCACCGCTAAATAACGGTGCTTTTTTTTCTTAGGCGCTTACTGCCAAACAACCGGCCCCTTAGCCGCAAACCACTTTTCAACCTCTGGATCAACCGCCGCTTCAATCCGGTTGCGTTTGATCTTCATGGTGGGCGTTAAAAAGCCGTTGTCCATGGACCATGGCTGGCGGGCCACCACAATCATTTTGAGTTGCTCGTAGTCAGCGACTTTGCTGTTTACGCGTTTGAGTACGGCGGTCATTTCTTCGACAAACTCAGCACGGACTGCGGGGTCTTCCAGGCGCGGGCGCAAGCCTTCGGCGGGCACTACCATGGCGTAGGCGGCTTGCTGGCCCACGCCTGAAACCAGCGACAGCTCGACCATCGGGCTTTCATTGATCAGGTTTTCAATCGGTGCAGGTGCGACGTATTTGCCTTTGCCGGTTTTGAACAATTCCTTTTTGCGGCCGGTCAATTTGAGCTGGCCGTTCGGGCCAATTTCGCCCAGGTCGCCTGTCATGAAAAAGCCATCTGGCGTAAACGTTTCAGCGTCCAGGTCAGGGCGCTTGTAGTAGCCCACCAGCGTGCCGGGCGACTTGATCAAAATCTCGCCGTCGTCACTGATGCGGCGCTGAACGCCGGGGAAAGGCACGCCCACATGACCCGCAGCGTTCAGCGTGTTGGTGGTGGTGTGCGAATACGCAAAGTCTTCGGTCATGGCGTAGCCTTCCATCAGGTTCAGCCCCAGCTTGCGGTACCAGGCAATCAGTGCGGGTGGGATGGGGGCAGAACCGCTGCCCGCCAGCAGCACTTCATTCAGGCCGAGTTGCGTTAACACCTTGCGCGCAACAATTTTGCCAAGGAAGGGTATGGACAGCAGCCTGTCCAGCTTTTTGGCGGGCATTTTGCTGAACACGCCTTGCTGAAACTTCAACCACAAGCGCGGCACTGAAATAAACGCCGTGGGGCGTGCCCGCTGCATGTCTTGCAAAAACGTTTCGAGCGACTCTGCAAAAAAGATATGGCCGTTGCCCCTGACAAAACCCGAGCACTCTATCCAGGCACGTTCAAAAATGTGCGCTAGCGGCAGGTACGACAGTGAGCGGTACACAAAGCCGGCGCCGGCCTGGCTGTCGTTGTAGGTGGTAATGCCTTCGCTGGCCCGCGTGGCGTGTTCAAAGCTGTGCATGACGCCTTTGGGCGTGCCGGTAGAGCCGGAGGTGTACATCAGCATGGCCAAATCATCTGGCAAGCGCTGCGGCTTGCCGGCCATTGGCTCGCTGGTTTTGATGATTTCTTCCCAGGTCTGAAAACTGGTTTTGGGTGCCAGCGGCAAGGCGATGCAAGGCAGGCCAGCCGGAATACCGGGCATTTGCTGGGCCCAGGTGTCAAGCTTGCCAACAAACAAAAGGCTTGCGCCGCTGTGCTCCAGCACATACTTCACCGTCTCGGCTGACTCGGTCGGGAAGATGGCAACCGTGGTGTGGCCTGATATCCAGATGGCCAGCTCGGTCATGATGAAGTGCGCGGTGTTTTTAGACAGAATCGCGATGCGCGAGCCGGGCTCAAAGCCAAGGCCTTTCAGGTGCGTGGCCATGCGCCTTGCTTGGTCCATCATTTGCCGCCAGGTGTAGTCGACCACCGCGCCTTTGCCCAAAGGCTGCGTTAAGTAAACATGATCAGCCAGCGCTGATTCATGCGCGTAAACGTAGTCAAGTAGTAGTTTTGAAGCGGCAGTGGTGGCCATGGTGACTCCGTGTTGTGTAAGTTGTGCAGGCACAGTCATTGCTGTGCGCAAACTCAAGCTTATGTCGGAGTGACTGTGTCAACAAGCAGGGCTTGCCCTGATTGCTGCTTGCAAACCCAAGCGGGACCAACTCAAGGGCCGTGGCGGGTGCGCTCAAGTTTGCTGGTGTCTATTGACTTTGTACGCAAGCGCACCAAGAGTTCGTCATATGCCTTGGCGCTGACGGTAGGGGTTCTGGCCAGCACCCACAAAAATTCGCGTTTTGGCTCGCTAACTGCCACCAGTTGGTAGTCTGCGTCCAAATCAATCACCCAGTAGTCGCCCCAAACAAATGGTAGAAACGACAGCCACGCTGGGGCAAAGCGCACTTCCAGCTTGGGCGATGTGGCGTTGCCGATTTGCCGCGCCTGGCCTTCAACCTCATTGAGTTTTCCGTCGACGTCAAGGCAGCGGTTGCGCACGCTTAGCGTGCCGTCAGTCCGTGCGCTGTACCGCGCGCTGGTGTTGCTAGCGCACATTTTTTGAAAGCGATTTGGGAACTTGGCAATTTCATACCAAGTACCCATGTAGCGCTGCACGTCTACGGCAGGCACCGGAGCCAGTGGCTCTTGCGCAGACGCGCTGAACGCCCCACCAACCAGCATAAGAAAAAAGAAGAGGGAGGTAAGCGCTTTTTTCATTTATTGCCTGACTTGGTTTGAACGTTGAATCGAGTTGCAGTCTAGGTGCGAAATGCCCCGGCTTTCGTGCTACTTCACACCAACTTTATGTCAGCGCAAGGCCGAATCAACCCGCCAGCCCCGCAAACACGGTTTGTACATCGTCGTTGGCATCAATCGCCGCCAAAAACGCCTCAACCTCGTGCATATCAGCAGCGCTCAGGGTACTGGCATCAATGGGGTTTTTGGCTTTGTAGCCGAGCTTGGCCGACAGCACGG
>JANOWB010000384.1:0-1672 GCA_031417695.1 Polaromonas sp. | reverse complement strand
GAAGACGGCATGATGGTCAGCTTTATTCAAAGCAACTACATGGGCTTTGGCTCGGGCTGTGTTGAACCTGAATTTGGCGTGAGCCTGCAAAACCGGGGGCATGGGTTTAGCTTGGACGCAGGCTTTAACCAAGTCGCGCCCGGCAAGCGGCCGTTTCACACGATCATTCCAGCCTTCCTGAGTAAGCCAAAGGCCACTTCTCACCCTCTCCCGAGCACGGGAGAGGGCCGGGGTGAGGGATCCCCTGCAGGTCTCACCATCACCAACATCGAGCCCGTCATGAGCTACGGCGTGATGGGCGGCAACATGCAGCCGCAAGGCCACATGCAAACGCTGGTGCGCATGCTCGACTATCAACAAAACCCGCAGGCGGCTTGTGATGCACCGCGCTGGCGCTTCAATGCGGGGCTGGACATCAACGTTGAAGCTGCCATGAACCCGGCTGTGGTGCAGGCGCTGGCTCAGCGTGGCCACCGCATGGACGTTATCAATGATTCGTATCAAGACTTTGGCGCGGGCCAATTTATCTGGCGGGCGGGCGACCCGAAAGTTGAAGGCTACGTGGCCGCCAGCGATTCGCGGCGCGACGGCCAAGCGGTCGGATTTTAGGCCAAAAAATGCTGAAAATCAGCTTAAATAGTGCCTATAGCCCAATCAATTCGGGCGCGAAAAGCTATTAATAATATAGCAAATACGCCACCTGGCAAACCGCTGGGCGCGGGCCTTTTGCTGGCTGTGGTGGGCGCGATTGCTTTTAGCGGCAAAGCGATCATCGTCAAACTGGCTTACCGCTACGGAGTTGATGCGGTCACGCTGATCATGCTGCGCATGTTGTTTGCGCTGCCGATTTTTGCAGCCATGGCGTGGTGGGCCAGTCGGGGCAAAGCGCCGTTGGCCAAGAGCGATTGGCTGGGCGTGTTGGGGCTGGGTTTTACGGGGTACTACCTCGCCAGTTTTTTAGACTTTGCCGGGCTGGCGTACATCAGCGCGTCGCTTGAACGGTTGATTTTGTATTTAAACCCCACTCTGGTCATGCTGCTTGGCTGGGCGCTGTACCAGCGCAAAATCAAGCCCCGGCAAATGCTGGGCATGGCGATCAGCTATTGCGGCGTGGCGCTGGTGTTTGGCCATGAGCTCGCCGTGCAAGGCATGGGTGAGCGCAGCAGCGCGGCCTTAGGCGCATTGCTGGTTTTTGCAAGCGCAGTCAGTTACGCGATTTACCTGATTTACAGCGGCGAGCTGGTCAAGCGGCTAGGCGCGTTGCGGCTGGTGGGGCTGGCAACCACGGTAGCTTGCCTGCTGTGCATCGCGCAGTTTGTGGTGCTGCGGCCCATCAGCGCCGCTCTGGTTGCGCCCGAGGTGGTGTGGCTGTCGCTGCTAAACGCCACTGCCTGCACGGCGGTGCCAGTCGTGATGGTGATGATGGCCATTGAGCGCATCGGCTCGGGCCTGACGGCGCAAACCGGCATGGTGGGGCCACTGTCGACTATCTTGATGGGTGTGTTGATTTTGGGTGAGCCGTTTACGGCGTGGGTTGCAGCGGGAACGGTGCTGGTGATTGCCGGTATTTTTGTGTTCAGCCGGGCAAAACCCTGATGCTTTTCTAAACTTCATGTCGGCTACCGCTATTCATCGCAACAGGGCTACTGCGTGGCAGTGGCTGGGTTGAAGG
>JANOWB010000383.1:0-1856 GCA_031417695.1 Polaromonas sp. | reverse complement strand
CCCGGAAAGTGGTGGTACAGCGAGCCCTTGGGCGCTTGCGCTGCCTGCAAAATATCGCTCAGGCCGGTGGCGTGGTAGCCGTGCTTGCGAAACAGGCGCTGCGCCGCAGCCAGCAGACGATCACGGGTGTCCGCAGGGCTGTTGGGTATAGGCGCTAACGTTTTTGGCTGCATACGCCGCATCATAGCAATGCAAGTTTTAAACAATATTAAACCGACCGGTCTAGTTAGTATTAAACTTGGCTCATGACCACTCAAGCACCTTTGCCTTTGACGTTGCATGCCGCTGACGGTTACGCCCTGGCTGCAACGCACTACCCGGCCGATAGCGGCCAGTTCATCGTCATGGCCAGTGCCACAGGCGTGCCGCGCGGTTTTTACCGGCGTTTTGCCGAGTTTGCGCAGGCGCGCGGCATCAACGTCGTCACCACCGACTACCGGGGCATTGGCGACTCCAAACCCGCCACGCTCAAAGGCTTTGACATGCAGTACGCCGACTGGTCAACGCTAGACCTGGCCGCCGCCGTTGACTACGCCGCAGCACGCGGCAAGGTGTCGCTGGTAGGGCACAGCTTGGGCGGCCACGCGATTGGCCAGTTGCCCAGACCGAATGTGCTGCAAGCGGCTTACGTGTGCGGCACAGGTGCGGGCTGGCACGGCTGGATGCCGCGGCCCGAGCGCTACCGCGTGTGGTCAATGTGGAATGTGCTGGGGCCCATTGGCACACGCATTTACGGCTACCACCCCATGAGCAAATTCGGCGCAGGAGAAGACCTGCCCATGGGCGTGTACCTCGACTGGAAGCGCTGGTGCGCCACACCACATTACTTCTTTGACGACCCCGAGGCAAAAGCGATCACCGACAAGTTTGCAGATGTGCGTATCCCGATTGCAGCTGCAGTCAGTACCGATGATTTATGGGCACCGCCTGCGTCGCGCGATGCGTTTTTTAAAGGTTATGCCAACGCTGCGGTTGAGGCGATTGACTTGCTACCCCGCGGCTTGGGAGTTAAGCAGGTCGGGCACATGGGCTACTTTCGCCCGCAAACGGGAGTTGTGCTTTGGCCTCAGATACTCGCATGGCTCCAACAGCACGGTTTGAACTAGTCAGTTGCTGGATTTCAGTCAGTCGATCTAACGCCAAACAAATCAGCCCCATTGCTCCAGCCAATCTTGCGCGCCACGTCTGGCGGCAAGTCGCCCAGCCATACCCGGTAACCTAACATCAGCTCTTCATAGTATTGCCAACGCTGATTGACCCAGGTGTCTGAGCCGATCATGAAGCGTGTTGGGTATTTCAGCAGCAGCGCGCGCCACTCATTGCAAAGCTTGCCTCCATCGCAGGTCAAACCCGGCCTATACGACAGCTCGCCCATCAGCTGCGGGTACTTGTTAAACAGCTCATCAACCCGCGCGGCTGGTACGCCGCCAATACCTGTGTGCGCCCAAATCAGCCGTGCATCGGGGGCATGCGCCATCAACAAATCAATGGCGGCGGCTTCCACGTGCGCCAGCACCGCCAATTTATTTTTAGCTGCAAACACCATCAGCTTTTTAGCCACCGCACCGTTTGCGTTCGCGCTGTCGTACAGATGAAATTCGCCAATGCCTTTGAACGGCCCCGCTTGGTCGCCCGCCACGCCGCGTGCAAACTCAGCTTGCACCATGTCGTCAATAGTTTCGTCTTTAAACCAGCTGTCGTAGTCGGCCCGGTTGCGGTACAGGCGAATAAACGTCACAACCGTGACGCCCGCCTTGCGGGTTTCAGGTGATGCCGCCAACGCCTTGCTGCCGTCGTTGGGGCGGCTGTTGGCGACGATGGCTTTAACGCCGCTTTTTTGCATGCGCGCCAAAACG
>JANOWB010000382.1:0-21934 GCA_031417695.1 Polaromonas sp. | reverse complement strand
AATACGGGCGCAAGAAGCTATAAAATTGATAACATTTAACCGATAGCAGAGTTTTATTCTTTAGAGCGCGCCACATGAAAACCATCCTAGTTTTAAACGGCCCCAACCTCAATTTGCTAGGCACACGCGAGCCCGCTGTGTACGGCTCGCAAACGTTGGCTGACGTGGAGGCGCTGTGCGCTGTTGAGGCTGCCAAGCACGGTTTCAAGCTCGACTTTCGGCAAAGCAATCACGAAGGCGTGCTGGTCGACGCGATTCAAGAAGCCGGCCGTGCGCAAGCAGCTATAAAAATAACTTTTTGTCGATAACGAGTTTCTACTTTTTAGAACCCGCACCATGAAAACCATCCTCGTTTTAAACGGCCCCAACCTGAATTTGCTCGGCACACGCGAGCCCGCTGTGTACGGTTCGCAAACGCTGGCTGACGTGGAAGCGCTTTGCGCAGTTGAAGCCGCCAAGCATGGCTTCAAGATCGACTTTCGGCAAAGCAACCACGAAGGCGTGCTGGTCGACGCGATTCAAGAAGCCGGCCGCGCGCAAGCTGCGGGCACGCTGGCAGGCGTCGTGTTCAATGCTGGGGCTTACACCCACACCAGCGTGGCCCTGCATGACGCCATTAAAGGTGCGGGCGTTACCGTGATTGAGCTGCACATCAGCAACGTGCATGCACGCGAGGCATTTCGCCACCACTCGTATTTGTCACCTGCGGCAAAAGGCGTGATGGCCGGCTTTGGCGTGAACGGCTACGCGCTGGCAATTGCTGCACTTGCCGACATGGCTTAACCCGAGGTCTGCTCATGGCCACCGCGCCGAAGTACCCCGTAGACGAACGCGAGGTGGAATGCACCGCCATTCGCGCGCAAGGTGCGGGCGGGCAAAACGTCAACAAGGTATCAAGCGCAATTCACTTGCGGTTTGACATTGCTGCGTCGTCTTTGCCAGACGATGTGAAGGAGCGATTATTCGCGCTAAACGACAGCCGCATCACCGAAGCAGGCGTGCTGGTGCTAAAAGCCCAGCAGCACCGCACGCAGGAAATGAACCGCAGCGACGCGTTTGCGCGCTTTCAAGAAGTTATCGATAGCGTGGCGACGCCGCCCAAAACCCGACGCCCCACCAAACCCAGTTACGGCGCGAAGCAGCGGCGCCTGGAGGGAAAAAGTTTGCGATCAGACGTTAAGTCCAGTCGAAGCAAGGGTTTGCGCAGTGATGAATGAATTCAGCAATAGAGTGTGTTTATGTGCCGTTTCAGGCATAAAAAATGGCGCTAGCCGAATTAATACGGGCGCGAGCGGCTATAAAATAGATAGCGTTTTAGTCACTCGCTAAAGTCCACACCATGCGTCTGCGCCACATCGAAGTTTTCAACGCCGTCATGCTGACCGGCAGTGTCAGTGGCGCGGCGCGGCTGATTAACGTCACGCAGCCTGCGGTCAGCCGCATCTTGCAGCATGCTGAATTGCAATTGGGTTTTGCGCTTTTTCAGCGCGCGAAAGGGCGCTTGCTGCCTACGGCTGAGGCATTGACGCTTTACCCGCACATTGAGCAGTTGTTTGCCCAGCTAGACGACGTGCAACGCCTGGCCGCTAATTTGAAGGCAGGTGACACCGCCAAAGAACTGACCGTGTTGACGGTGCTGGCGCTTAGCTATGAGGTGTTGCCGCACGCGATTAAGTTGTTTCGCGTCAAGCACCCCGACGTGGCCATCACCATCAAGGCGCTGCATTCGCCGCAAATTGTGGCGGCGCTGGTGCTGCAAGAAGCCGATGTGGGTTTTTTGTTCAGCCCTGCCGTTCATTCAGCGCTGGCGCAAGAACACCTGGCAGACGGCCGCATGGTGTGCATTGCGCCCACCGGCATGCTGGCGGCGCGGTTTGTAAAGCGCGGCCGCATCACGCTGGCTGAGCTGGGCAAGTTGGGCAAACCCGTGGTTGGCCTCGACGCGCAAGACCCGATGGGCCGCGTACTGAGCCAGGCCATTCGGGAAGCGGGCGTGGGCCTGCAGTTCAACATCACCGTGCAAACTTATCATTCTGCTTTGGCGCTGGCGCACCACGGTTTGGGCATCGCGTTGGTCGACACCTGCACGGCTGCATCAGCCGATTTGAGCCGGGTAGATGTGCTGGAACTGGAGCCATTGATTCCGGTGCCTATCAAAGCGCTGTTGCCGGCAGGCAAGCCCGGCTCAGTCGCAGCGCGGGCGTTTGTGAAGTGTTTTGAGCAAGCGTTACGGGTCAAGGCTCAGATTATGTCGCTATAAAACATATAGCTTCTTGCGCCCGTATTTGTTGGGCTAACGGCATAAAACATGCCGAAAAACGGCTGTTTTAGGCTTTTTCAAGCATTTCTGCCACTCGCGCAGCCGAGCCAAACGCCAGCGTAAAACCCAGCGCCCCGTGGCCAACGTTAAACATCAAGTTGCTTGGGCCTTGGGGGTGCCTGCCTATCAGCGGCAGGGCGGTGGGCGTGGCGGGGCGCAGGCCTGCCCACGGGTTCAGCTCAGTGAATTGGCTGCAATGCGGAAACAGTGCTTTAGTCGACGCCTTGAGCGATTCGATTTGCTTGGGCACTACCCTTGTCTCATACCCAGCTAGCTCGGCCATGCCCGCTACCCGCAAGCGCGAGCCGATGCGGGCAAACACCACTTTGCGGGCGCTGTCGGTCACGCTGACAAAAGGGGCATTAGGCGCATACGGTGAGCCGTCTACATCGACGGTAATGCTGTAACCCTTGAGCGGATAAATCGGCAAGTGCACACCCAACTGGCGCGCCATGGGGGCAGACGCCGTGCCCAAGGCCATCACGTACTGGTCGGCTTCAATCGCGCCATGCGGTGTTTTGATGGCAACAACCGCACCGTCTTGGGTCTGTATTTGCTCAACCGGCGTATTGAGTAAAAACCGCACGCCACGCAAACTTAACAAAGCAACCAAGCCGTCGCAAGTCTTCTGGCAATCGGCGGCGCATTCGCTGGGTGTGTAAATCGCCCCGCTGATGTTGGCGCGGTAGCTGGCAAGCGCGGGCTCGATTTCAATGCAGCGTTCGGCACTGACGGCTTCTTGCGCGCTGCCCAGTTCGCGCTGCATCAGCATTTGCTTTTGGGCGGCGGCAAAACTCTGCAAATTTGAAAACAGCACCAGCTTGCCCGTATTTGAAAAATCAACCGCCAGTTGTTCTTTGGCCAGCATCGCGTCAAAGCCCTGGCGGCTTTCAAGCGCTAACTCAAGCAGGGCAATGGTGGTGGCGCGCGAAGTGCGCGCATTGCAGGCGGCTAGAAACTGCATGCCCCAGCGCCACTGGTGCACGTCAAGCTGCGGCCTGATTTTGAGCGGCGAGTTGGGCGACAAAAGCAGCTTGGGCAACTGCGCCCAAATGCTGGGGTCAGCCAGCGGCTGCACATAGCTGTAGCTCAGCTGCGCGCCATTGCCTCCGCTGGCGCCGCTGCCAGGCTGGGCGCGGTCAACCACCGTGACTTCGTGGCCCGCACGGTTGAGCTCATACGCTGTTGCCAAGCCAACGATACCCGCGCCTAAAACACACACATGCATTGCAATGTCCGTTGATAAAAAATCAAACTTTACAAATTGCTGCAGCATTTGAACAATGCTGATTCAGCGCAACCCATGCCTTGGCGTTATGGCTTAAACCCTGCTGCGGGAATGTCATGACTTTTTGTCATGGGTTTGCCATGAAAATACATAGCCCGACTTGCACAAACTTCATACACTGAAGTTGCGAGTCATTGCAGACTTCTTCACTACATTTCAAAGGATTTCCATGAAACTTTCGACCTTGATGACTGCCGCTTTGCTTAGCGCAGGCTTGGCTGCCACCTCGCTAAGTGCCAGTGCTCAAACGCTGAAAAAAATTGCCGATGGCAACAAAATTACTGTGTCTTACCGCGAGGCATCGGTGCCTTTCAGCTACCTGATTGGCTCGACCAAAGCAGTCGGCTTTTCAGTTGAGCTGACCGAAGCCATCATTGACGATGTGCGCAAGAAAATCAAAAAGCCTGACCTGCAAATTGCCTACATGCCCGTCACGTCGCAAAACCGGATTCCGCTGCTGGTCAATGGCACGTACGACCTGGAGTGCGGCTCTACTACCAACAACTCGACCCGCGCCAAAGACGTGACGTTCAGCACCAACATGTTCTACACCGGCACCCGTTTGTTGACCAAGAAAACCTCGGGCATTAAAAACTACGCTGACTTGGCCAAAAAGACAGTGGCCAGCACCACCGGCACCACCAACGCGCAAGTTATTCGCAAGTACAACGCCGACAAAAACTTAGACATGCAACTGGTTTTAGGCAAAGACCATGATGACTCGTTGCTGCTGGTTGAAAGCGACCGCGCGGTGGCGTTTGCGATGGACGATATTTTGTTGTTTGGTCTTCGCGCCAACTCGAAAAATCCGGCATCGCTTGAGGTGGTTGGCGATTCGCTCCAGGTCGAGCCCTACGCCTGCATGGTGCGCAAGGACGACCCAGAGTTCAAAGCGCTGGTTGATGGAACCATCAACCGCATGATGAAGTCCGGCGAGTTTTCAAAGCTGTACACCAAGTGGTTTGAATCTCCCATCGTGCCAAAAGGCGTGAACCTGGCGCTGCCGATGTCGCCTGAACTCAAGGCGATTTTGAAAGCACCAACCGACAAACCAGCGCTGTAAATCCAGCGCTGTAAATCGTAGCTTCTTTGCAGCGCCAACTCCATGAACGCCACCCGCACTGTCGGTATTTTGGGCGGCATGGGGCCAGCCGCAGGTGCTGACTTTGCGCGCCTGTTTGTGTCGGCTTGTGCGGCGCACATGCGGCGCATCGGCATGGAGGTAAGCGACCAGCGCTTTCCTGAGCATTGGCTGGCCCAAGTGCCCGTGCCTGACCGCAGTACAGCGCTGGGCGCCCCCGAGTTAGGTGCGCACCAGCCGCTAGAGCCCATGCTGCAGGCCATGGGCAAACTTGCCGCACTGGGCGCCACCACCGTTGCCGTGGCCTGCAATACCGCCCATGCCTGGCACAGTGATTTGCAGAGCCGCTTTCCGCATGTAGAGGTGCTGCATGTGGCCCGCGAAGTGGCTCGCACGCTGGCTGCACGCGGTGTACGTGCCGTGGGGCTGCTGGCTACCGCGGGCACCTACCAGGCTGGCTTGTACGACAAAGCGTTTGCGGGCGAGGGTATTGAATGTCATGTGCCGTTGTTGCATGAGCGAGAGCAGCTGATGCACGGTATTTACAGTGGCGTGAAGGTGGGCAACATGCCGCTGGCGCACAGCACGTTCGCCAGCGTGGCCCAAGCTTTGGCTGAGCGGCACGGCTTGCAAACACTGGTGTTGGGCTGCACGGAAATTCCGCTGGCCCTGCACAGCGTAACCAGCATGCCTGGGCTGAATTTAGTTGACCCGGCCGAACTGCTGGCGCAAGCGCTGGCAGAGCGGGCTTATCGCGTGGTGGCGTGAAAAAAGGCGTCTGCGGGCTCTGTTTGAGTGCTTTTTAGGGCTGTAGCCCAATAAATACGGGCGCAAGCAGCTCCTACATAGATAGCAAAAATACAGCGCAACTAAACGGCAGTTGGCTTGCTAATCTGCCGACGCGCTCCAGCGGCTGCCCCAGCTTTTGTTGTTGACTTTGTCGATGTCGCGGCGGTCGCGCTTGGTGGGGCGGCCGTGCTCCAGGCTGGTGGCGGGTTCCAGTCGGCGCTGCTCGCTTGATTGCTCGCGCAGCTTCACGCTGGCTTCAGTTTCTTCGTAAAGCAATTGCGCAACCGGCGCTGCGCCGCGTTTATCGCTGATGCCTCGCACTACCAGCGTGCGGGTATTGGGCCCTTGGCGCAGCGTCACGGTGTCGCACAGCTTGACTTCTTTGGCTGGTTTGACTTCAGCGTCATTGATGCGGACGCGGCCTTTGTCAATCTCTTCAGTAGCCAGGCTGCGGGTTTTGTAAAAGCGGGCGGCCCACAGCCATTTGTCGATTCGTACTTTTTCCATTGTTATGTATTTTGACGCGCTGCGCGAATTTTGTCTTTACCCGGCCAGCGGCAGCCGCACGACGGCGTCAAGTCCTACAGTCACGCCGTGTTGCTTGCGATTGGTCAACACCAGCCTGCCACCGAGTGCCTGCGTTATTTCGTGGCAAATTGCCAAGCCCAAGCCAGAACCCTGCTGCAAGTTGCCCGCTGAAAATGGCTGAAACAACCGCTCGGCGAGTTCGGTCGATACACCCGGCCCGCTGTCTGTCAGCGTCATTTCCGCCCAGCCCTCGCTCGGCTCAACGCTTACCTGCAGCGTGCCTGACGCCGGCGTGTGCTTGATCGCGTTGTGCAGCAAATTGCGCGACAACTCAGCCAGCATCCACTCGTGCGCCACCACCGGCGCGGGCACGGTGTGGATTGAGAAATCGATATTTTTTTCAGCAATGAGCGGCGATAAATCCAGCGCCACGCCGCGCACAATGTCGGCCAGGTCAATGGCCTTGGCGTCTGGCTGCAAGCGCAGTTGTTCGACTTTGGCGAGCGACAACATTTGGTTGGCGACCCGCGTGGCGCGGTCTACTGTGTGGTTGATGTCGCTAAGCGACTGCTGCGGCTGGCTGTCGCCGCGCATGGCCGACTGCACCTGCACTTTGAGTACGGCCAGCGGCGTGCGCAGCTGGTGCGCGGCGTTGCGTACAAAGTGTTTTTGGTGGTCAAGCAGGCCCTGCAGCCGTGCCATCATGGCGTTGGTGGCGTCAATCAGCGGCAGCAACTCGCCGGGTGCGTCAGGCGCATCAATGGGCCGTAAATCGCCCTCGCGGCGTGACTGCAGTTGCTGGCTCAGGCTGCGCACCGGCCGGGTAGCGCGGTGCACCACTACCACCACAACCAGCGCAATTACAGCCAGCAGCAGCGCTTGTCGCCACAACGTGTCAAACAACACGCTGCGCGCCAGCGACTGCCGCAGCTCCAGCGTTTCAGCCACTTGAATAACCGCCATCGCGCGGCCCGATGAGCTGGCCACCGGCTGCAGCAGTACTGCTACCCGCACGGCTTGGCCAGCAAACGTGTCGTCATAAAAATCAACCAGCGCGGCGTACGGCGGTTTTAAGGGAATGGCCCCGCGCCAAAACGGCAGCTGGTCAAAACCCGAGATTAAGTCACCCTTCTGGTTAGACACGCGGTAGAAAAGTCGGCTTTGATTGTCAGCTTCAAACGCCTCTAGTGCGGCGTACGGCACCACCGCGCGGATCACGGCTTCGGCGTCGTAGCCCGTCACGTCTAACTGCTCTCCAATCGATTTGCTGGACGCCAGCAGGGTGCGGTCGTACGCGGTGTTAACAGCGTCTAGTGCCTCGCTGTACAAGCTGACCGTGTTCAACGCCACCAACAGGCTGACGGGTAGCAAAATACCGAGCAACAAGGCCGAGCGAAGGGAGCGCCGCTGCGGCTGCACGGTCATGCGTTGGCCTTGATTAAATAGCCCAGCCCGCGCAGCGTCATCAGCGTAACGCCGCAGTCTTGCAGCTTTTTGCGCAGGCGGTAGACCACAACTTCAATCGCCTCAAACTGCACATCGGCTTGGCCAGGGAACACCAGCGCAAACAATTTTTCTTTGGCTACCGCGTGGCCGGGCCGCAGCATCAGCGCTTGCAGCAGGGCGTGCTCGCGCGGGGTGAGCTCAAGCGGTTGCCGGTCTTTATAAATGGCGCTGCTGCTTTTTTCGTAGCGCAGTGCGCCGATGGTTGTGTCGCTGAACTGGGCGCTGTCGTCAACGTCAGTTTGGCGCCTGCGCACCAGAGCACGCAAGCGTGCTTCCAGCTCGTCCAGGTCGAAAGGTTTGGGCAAATAGTCATCTGCGCCAAGGTTCAAGCCCATGATGCGGTCGCCCACCGTACCGCGCGCGGTGGCAATCAACACCGGGGTGGTCAAGCCGCTTTGCCTGGCTTGGGCCAGCACCTGCAAGCCGTCAAGCCCGGGCAGAGTCAGGTCGAGCAAGACCACGTCAAAGCTCATGGCGCGCCACGTGGCCAGTGCCTCCAGGCCATCACCACAAGCTTCAATTTGAAAATGGCGGCGGCTCAGCGTTCGCTCAAGCGTGGCACGCATGGCGGCATCGTCTTCGACCAGCAAAAGCTTCATGACTTGAAAAGTGAGAAAAAAGGGCGCGTCAGCAAAATCAAAAGCCTGTGCAAAAGAAGTGAACCAAGGCGCTTAGCCTAGCACTTTCCCTAGTCACTTAGACAGCCAATTGACAGGCAATGCGTGCATCATTGCGCGGTAACAATTTCGTTTGTTTTGTAATTTGTTCAAGGAGCTCACCATGCGTCGCCAAACTTTTTTAAAAACCATTGCTGCTTTGGCAGCTGGCGGCGCGTTGCCGCTGTCTGCTTTTGCTGCAGCTAATCTGAAGATGATGATTCCGGCGAACCCGGGTGGCGGTTGGGACACCACCGGCCGCGCGCTGGGCAAAGCCCTGCAAGACTCTGGCGTGGCCGACACCGTGACGTTTGAAAACAAGGGCGGCGCAGCTGGCGCCTTGGGTTTAGCGCAGTTTGTGAACAGCGCCAAGGGCGACGGCAATTCGCTAATGGTGATGGGCGCGGTCATGCTAGGCGGCATCATTACCGGCAAGCCGCCGGTTAACTTGAGCCAGGCCACGCCGATTGCCCGCTTAACCAGTGAATACAACGTGTTCGTGCTGCCCGCCAACTCGCCCTACAAGTCAATGGCCGAAGTAATTGCCCAGCTTAAAAAAGACCCCGGCAGTGTCAAATGGGGTGGCGGTTCGCGCGGCTCAACCGAGCACATTGCAGCGGCCATGATTGCCCGTGAAGTCGGCGTTGACCCTTCAAAAATCAACTACGTTGCTTTTCGGGGCGGCGGCGAGGCAACGGCGGCCATTTTGGGCGGCAACGTCACGCTGGGAGGCAGCGGCTACAGCGAGTTTGCCGAGTACATTACCAGCGGAAAAATGAAGCCAATCGCGGTGACCTCAGACGCGCGGCTGAAAGGCGTGGCCATACCAACGCTAAAAGAGCAGGGCATTAATGTGGTGCTGGGCAACTGGCGCGGTGTATACGGCGGGCCGGGCATTACTGCCGAGCAGCGCAAAGCGTTGACCGACATGGTGGTGAAGGCGTCCAAGTCCAAATCGTGGCTGGAAGCATCTGAGAAAAACAACTGGACCGCAGCCGTATTGACTGGCCCGGCGTTCGACAAATTTGTAGACGATGACTTTGCCAGCCTGCGGGCCACCATGGTCAAGTCGGGCATGGTTTAGGCGCAACTGTAAATTCTTTTTTCGGGCGAATTGCTGCACTGAGCGTCAGCGAACGCGTGGCATTCGGTGGTGCTCGCAATCCTCATGTACTGAAGTACATTGCGGTTGCTGTGCGCCAAGCGCCTTGCACTTCATCCCGAAAAAATGAGTTTTCAGACGCGCCTTTGTTCACGCAATTAAAGCGAGCAGGAAGATGACACGAATAAACGCAACAACGCTGCAAACATTTGTTGGCAGTGGAGTGTTGCTGATCGGCGTGGGCTTAGCGCTCGGCGCCGTCAGCATTCCATCAGCTGCTGGTTACGGCGGCGTGGGCCCTAATTTCTTGCCTTGGGTGGTGTCGCTGGCCTTGGTCGGTTGCGGCGCAGTCATGGTGTGGGAGGCGCGCAGCGGCGGTTTCCGCGCTATGGACGAGCCCGATGGAACAAAACCCTATTGGCCGGGGTTCGCCTGGGTGTCTGCAGGCTTGCTGATCAATGCGGCGCTGATCACTACCGTTGGCTTTATTTTGGGTTGTGCGCTTTGCTTTGTACTGTCGGTACAAGGCCTGCGCGGCGCCACCGGCAAAGGGGAGTTGAGCCTGGCGCGGTTTTTAAAAGATGCATTGATTGGTTTGGCCATAGCGGCGCCCGTGTTCTGGGTGTTTACCAAGTTTTTGGCGATCAATTTGCCCGGACTGACGAAAACAGGGTGGCTGTAAATGGACGTTCTTAATCTGTTGATGCAGGGCTTTGCCACCGCGGCAACGCCTGCCAATTTGTTATGGTGTTTTGTAGGCTGCGCCTTGGGCACGGCAGTCGGCGTGTTGCCCGGTATTGGCCCGGCGGTTGCTGTGGCCATGTTGCTGCCGATTACCGCCAAGGTAGAGGCGACTGCCTCGATGATATTTTTTGCAGGCATCTATTACGGCGCCATGTACGGCGGCTCCACCACTTCGATTTTGCTCAATACCCCGGGTGAAACGGCGAGCATGGTCACCGCGATGGAGGGCAACAAAATGGCCAAAAGTGGGCGCGCTGGCGCCGCTCTGGCCACAGCCGCTATAGGCTCGTTCGTGGCCGGCACCATTGCCACGGTGCTAGTGACTTTGTTTGCGCCTATCGTGGCAGAACAAGCCGTTAAATTGGGGCCACCTGAATACTTCATGCTGATGGTGTTGGCTTTCACCACCGTGAGCGCGGTGCTGGGCAAAAGCACGGTGCGCGGGCTAACGGCGTTGTTTATTGGCCTGGCCGCGGGCTTGGTAGGTCTTGATCAAATTTCAGCGCAGGCCCGCTACACGGGCGGCATACCCGAGCTGCTTGACGGCATTGAAATTGTGCTGGTGGCGGTTGGCCTGTTTGCAGTGGCCGAGGCGCTGCACGCCGTGCTGTACGAAGGCAAAGTGGTCGATGTGCAGCACAACTTGAGCAAAGTGCACATGACAGGTAACGACTGGCGCCGCTCGTGGCCCGCTTGGCTGCGCGGCACGGCTATTGGCGTGCCGTTTGGCTGCATACCCGCGGGAGGCACTGAAATTCCGACATTTTTAAGCTACGCCACTGAGAAAAAACTGGCAAAAGACAACACTGAATTCGGCACCAAAGGCGCGATTGAAGGCGTGGCTGGCCCCGAGGCCGCCAACAACGCCACCGTGACAGCCGCCATGATTCCGCTGCTGACGCTGGGTATTCCTACGTCGAACACCACGGCTATTTTGCTGGGCGCTTTTCAAAACTACGGCATTCAGCCAGGGCCGCAGTTATTCACGTCATCGTCGGCCTTGGTGTGGGCGCTGATTGCTTCGCTGTACATCGGCAATGTGATGTTGCTGGTTTTAAATTTGCCGCTGGTGGGCCTGTGGGTCAAGCTGCTGAAAATTCCCAAGCCATATTTGTACGCTGGCATTTTGATTTTTGCCACGGTGGGCGTTTACGGCATGCGCCAAAGTGCGTTTGACTTGTTCTTGCTGTACGCCATTGGCGTGCTGGGCGTGGTGATGCGGCGCTTCGATTTTCCGACGGCGCCCGTGGTGGTCGGCATGATTTTGGGCCCGTTGGCCGAAGCGCAATTGCGCAATGCCATGTCGATAGGCGAGGGCAGCGCAATGGTTTTTGTGCAGCGGCCCGTGTCGCTAGTGCTAATTGGAGTGGTGGTTGCAGTACTGGTGCTGCCGCGGGTTTTCAAGGCGTATTCTGCGAAAACCAAGCCCGCCTAGCCAACGGCTTTTGGCCAAGCAAGCTGCTCAACAGCTACTGCTATCGCTTCTGCTACTTCTACTGCTACTGCTTGGCACCCAACGCCATTGCGGCTTGGTGTGAAGCAGCCAGTGCCGCAGTGTCAGGCCCAAGCTGGGTAGGCCAGCCTTGCAGGTGCTGGGCCGTAATGTCGCTCAATGCATCAATCCACAGCTGGCTGTCGTTCAAGCAATCAATATAAGCAAACTTTTCGCCGCCTGCGTCGATGAACGCGTGCCGCGCTTCCAGGTTAATCTCTTCCAGCGTTTCGAGGCAGTCGCCCGTAAAACCTGGGCAGATCAAATCAACGCTTTTAACGCCGGCTTTAGCCAGCTCAATCAGCGTGGGTTCGGTGTAGGGCTCCAGCCATTTGGCTTTGCCAAAGCGCGATTGAAATGTGATTTGGTATCGGTCTTTTGAGAGCTCAAGTTTTTCAGCCAGCAAGCGCGCCGTTTTATAGCATTCGCAGTGGTACGGGTCGCCTAGCTGCAGCGTGCGCTCGGGCACGCCATGAAAGGTCATGATGAGCTTTTCGGCTTGTCCATTGGCCTGCCAGTGCGCCTTAACTTTTGCGGCCAACGCATTGATGTAGCCGGGCGTGTCGTGGTAGTGGTTGATGAACCTGAACTCGGGCAGGCGACGAACTTTGCCCGCCCAGGCGTACACCGCATCAAACACGCTGGCCGTGGTGGTAGCGCTGTACTGCGGGTAGGCGGGCAATATCAACACACGGGTTGCGCCGCTTTCTTTTAAAGCGTCTAGCTGCGAGGCTACCGACGGGTTGCCGTAGCGCATGGCGTAGCGAACGTCGACGTGGTGGCCGCTGGCGACCAGCTTGTCGCCCAGCATGGCAGCCTGCTTTTGAGTCCAGACTTTCAGCGGCGAGCCCTCGGGCAGCCAAATGCTGGCGTATTTGGCGGCTGACTTTTTGGGGCGAATCCGCAAAATAATGCCGTACAAAATAACCAGCCAGAGCAAGCGCGGTATTTCTACCACGCGGGGGTCGCTTAAAAATTCAGCCAAATAACGGCGCAGCGCGGGGGCCGTGGGGGCGTCAGGCGTTCCCAGGTTGCAAAACAACACTGCCGTTGAATGTGTAGCGGTGGGGACAGGGCCATGGTGGAAGGTCGGTTCTTTGGAAAACGGCATGCGTTATTCTCGCGCAGTACCTAATCACTTGCTTATGCTCGATCTAAAAATAGTTAAAGCAATCACCCTTGACCTCGACGACACCTTATGGCCGGTGTGGCCCACCATCGAGCGGGCTGAAAAAGCCCTCGGCAGCTGGCTGGACACACATGCACCCATGACGGCGGCGCTTTTTGCTAACCCGGCTGCGCGCGACGACATTCGCGCTTATGTGCTGCGCACGCGGCCTGAACTCAAACATAACTTCAGTGCAGTGCGGCGTGAGGCTATTCGGCTGGCGCTTTATCGGTCTAAAGAAGACCCGTTGATGGCTGACGAGGCGTTTGAAGTGTTTTTTGCTGAAAGAAACCGGGTCACGTTGTTTGACGATGCCCTGCCAGCGCTGGCGTTTTTGTCGTCTCGCTTCCCTGTGGTGGCGCTGTCAAATGGCAACGCCGACGTTCACCGGGTCGGCGTGGGCAGCTACTTTGCGGCCAGCATCAGCGCGCAAGAGTTTGGCTCGGGTAAGCCAGATCCGCGAATTTTTCATGCAGCGGCAGGCGCGGTCAACGTGCCGGTTGAAAACGTTTTGCATATTGGCGATGACGCGGCGCTCGACGTGCTGGGCGCATTGAATGCAGGTATGCAGACGGCTTGGCTTACCCGCGGTGGCGAGCCGTGGCCGCACGATAACCAGCCCCACATTACCGTGACTGATTTAACCCAACTGTGCAACTACTTGGGCATGGCAGAAGAAACCACGGCTTGAAGCAAAAAGGCCGCAAAATCCGGCAAAGTCGGCAAAGTCGGCAAAATCGGTGAAACCGGCTCAGATTACCTATATTTAAGGGCTCTAACCCAATAAATACGGGCGCGAGCAGCTATTTATTTAATAGCGATGCGGCTTGCAACCCAGAGCGTACTGCGCCTTCCAGTGTGGCGGGGTAGGGGCCTTCGACATAGTCGCCGGCTGCCACCAAGCCCGCCGCAATGTGCTGAGAGGGCCTTTGCAGGTTGGGCGTGCAGGCAAACGTGGCCCGCTTTTCAACAATGGTTTGCAAAACGGCCAGGTCGTGCAAGCCTAGTTGCGCGGCTGCTTGCGCCGTGACTCGACTGGCCAGCGTTTGCGCGTCTGAATTGCTGGCGCTGATGACAAATGCCAGCAGACCCGCGGGGCCGCCTAGCTGGCCACGGTCAAATACAAACTGGGCGGGAAACTGGCTGTCTGAGCGCAGCGCCAGCATGGGTTGGGCCAGCGGCCCGGCGCTGCTCAGCGCGTACACCGTGGTGATGGCTTCGTAAGTCAGTTGGTTGGCTCTGTTCAGCCAGGCCGCGCAGGGCAAGCCCGTAGTCTGCAGCAGATTGATGGCAGCGTTGACAGGGCAGGCCAGAATAACTTGATCAAAATGGGCGGCTTCGCAGCCAACTTCCAATCGATCATCGATTTGATCCGCTGCGCCGCCCACCGCCAGCCCAACCTGCCAGCGAGCGCCAAGCAACGCCAGTTGATTCACGCGGCTACCCATCTTTACGGTTGCCCCGTTCGCGGTCAGCCAGGCGATTGCCGCATCAGGCAGCAGGGCGCTTAAATCAACGCGCGGCAGCAGCAGGTTTGACCCGCCTGTTGTGCTGAACAAGGCATCGCGCAGCACCCGCAAAAACACTTGCCCACTGGCCCGGTCTGCCGGTGTGTTAAGCGCCGACACACACAGCGGCTCAATCAGCGTGGCCATGACTTGCGGGGTGAGCTTGCGGCACAGCTCGGCCACAGACTGCGCCGGCGGACACTGAAATTTGCGCAACTGCCAAGCTGTGGCCGTGGTGAGAAGAGATGCCTTGTCGCGCCAAGACCAGCCCTTGGCGCTGGCAATGCCCAGCAAGGCATCGAGCGGCGCAGGCCAGTCGGCCAGTTGCAGGCCCGAGCCGTTGGGGAACTGCATGCTCAAGGGGACTCGCAGCATGGCGGTATTCGCATCTACGCCCAAATCTGCCATGAGCTTGAGTGTTTCTGAGTACGCGCCGATCAAAATATGCTGGCCGTTATCAAGCGCCAAGGCTTGGCCGTTGTGCTTGATGTCCACCCGCCTGGCTCGCCCGCCTGGAGTGCGTGCAGCTTCAAACAGCGTGACTTGGTGGCCAAGGCGAACGGCTTGAACTGCCGCAGCGCAGCCCGCCCAACCTGCGCCTATCACCGCCACTTTCAACATACGGCCCTCAAACGACGCGGCCGAAAGCCTGGGTTTTCCAGGCCAGGTAAAACTTGCGCAGTGGCGTCAGGCTGTTGCGCTGGTGCAGCACCTGGTAGTTATCAAGCGCGATTTCTTTGAGCAGCGTTCTGTAAATGCTGGCCATCATCAGCCCAGGCTTTTGCGCTCGGGCATCTTGCGCGGGTAGCAAAGCCAGTGCCTCGTCGTACAGCGCCAACGCGCGCTGGGTTTGAAACGCCATCAGCTGGCTGAAGCGATCAGAGTATTCGCGCTTTAACACCTCATGCGCTTTAACGTCGAACTGCTGCAGCTCAGAAATTGGCAAATAAATACGGCCGCGCTGCGCGTCTTCGCCGACGTCACGAATAATGTTGGTCAGCTGAAACGCCAACCCCAATTTGTGCGCGTAGGCGGTCGTGGCGTCTTGGGTTTGACCAAAAATACGCGCCGCTACTTCCCCAACAATGCCCGCAACCAAGTGGCAGTAGCGCTGCAAGTTTGCAAAGTCAAGGTAACGGGTTTGAACCAAGTCCATCTGGCAGCCTTCAATTACCGCCAGCAAGTGGCGCGCTTCAATGCCATAAACCGGTGCCAACGGCATGAGCGCTTTCATCACCGGGTGCGTTGGCTCGCCCGCGTAAGCCTTGGCAACTTCGCCTTGCCACCAAGCCAGCTTGGTTTGCGCCACGCCGGGGTCAATAACTTCATCCACTACATCATCAATTTCGCGGCAAAAGGCGTAAAACGCCGTGATGGCTGCACGGCGCTCTTTGGGTAAAAACAAAAATGCGTAATAAAAACTGCTGCCTGATGAAGCGGCCTTTTGCTGAACGTACTGCTCTGGGGTCATGCTGTTAATTGTTGCACGGTGTGTGGCCGGGGAATTCGCCAAGAGATCAAGGAGATCATGAGGACTTGCCAACGGTGAAATCTCAAAATATTTTTGTTTTGTCTTTCACCTTGACCTCGCGATTGCCTTGTTCAAAGTCTGTAGGTCGGGCAAGTTAAAAAGCGTAAACCGACAGACACGGAATTCGAACTGGAACGGCGGTTTGAAGCTCGCTTGTCGGGCGGCGCTGTGTTAACCCGACCTATATTTCTGTGTGCATTTTTGGGACTTTAGCGCTAACTTGCACTTTTATGACACTTGGCTTCTAGAGCGGCAGAACATTCCCGTTCGCGCGCGTTTTCTGCATCTGGTAACGCTTTATCTGCATTCCGTCGCACCGCACTCGACATCACACCTAAATGCGCGCACACTTCGCCCCCTCATCCCCACAGCACCACCCAACACTTGAGGTATCCATCCATGTTTACTCATTCCAACTTCAGTTTTCGTGCTCTTGCGCTTGTCATGGCAGTGGCCAGTGCCCTGCTGCTTCAGCCTGCCGCCAACGCCACTGAGGCAGGCTTTCGCCAGATGACCGTGGCCGCTAGCGGCGCCAGTGATAAGCCAGCGCACTTCGCGCTGTATTACCCCACGCCGGATGCAGCCCGGATGATTCCCATGGGGCCGTTCCCGCAGACTGTGGCCATCAATGGCGCACCAGCTTCGACAGTCAAGGGGCTGATTGTGATCAGCCATGGCACAGCCTCCACCGAGACAGGCTTTGCCGCGCTGGCGCAAGCCCTGGCGCGCAGCGGCTACCTGGTTGCGAGTGTCGAGCACGTGGGCGATACCTGGCAGGACCAGTCGTTGCGTGCCACGCCGGGGCGCTACTTTGCCGAGCGGCCGCGCCAAGCCTCACGCGTGATCGACACCCTGCTGGCCGATCCGCAATGGCGCGCACGCATTGCTAATGGTGCTGACGGGCGGCCGCTCGTCGGTGCGTTGGGCCATTCGGCAGGTGGCTACACGGTACTGGCGCTGGCAGGCGGCAAGCCAGTGCTCTCGCGCCTGCGCACACATTGCGAGCTTGAGGCGGCGTTGGATCCCGTGCTGTGCAAGTTGTCCACTTCCGTGGGCGGCGCCTCGGTGCAGGCCATAGCCACAGCAGACGGACTGGAAGAACCGGTGCAGGCCGACCCCCGCGTGCGCGCCGTCATGGCCTTGGCGCCGATGGGCGTGGCTTTCAGCGCGTCCTCGCTGGCAGCCATCAACGTGCCAGTAGCTATTTACGCAGGCGAGAAAGACACCTTCCTTGTGCCGCGCTTTCACGCGCAATGGGTGATGCAGAACATGCAGAACATGCAGAACAAGAAGGGAGCCAGCACCACGCTGCAACTCGTACCGAATGCAGGGCACTACGCGTTCATGAACACACCGACGATGGATTTGCCCTCACCGGACGGCAGCGTGGCCGCCGACCCACCAGGCTTCGACCGGGCTGCGTTCCTACAGCGTTTGGCGCAAGAGTCAGTTGTGTTTTTCGACAAGAATTTGCGATGACCGTGAGCACGCTGCTGCGGATGCGGGATCAGGTCAGCATGAAAATGTGTATGCGTATCTGGGCAAGCGGGCGTAACTAGGCAAAGTTTGCGACCACGCGGCCTTGCTTTCAGTGAGTGTCTAAATGCCAAATAAGCCAACCCCATAAATTCTTTGGCCAGATATAGTCGCAGGATGTCTACAGCCCTGCTGGCCACAAAGTTTTTTGTACCACTTGGGCTAACCCATGACGTCTCCCGGCCTCACTTGGTTCAACTGCTGGAGGATGGCTTATCCCGCAAGTTGACGCTGGTCTGTGCTGCCGCAGGATTTGGAAAATCGACGCTCATTGGCCAGTGGGCTCAGGATTGCCCTTACCCCAGTGCGTGGTTGTCTCTGGACGAAGAGGACCGCGACCCAAGCCGCTTTCTGCAGTGCCTGATTGGTGCGTTGGAACTGGTTGCACCAAGCGTTGGCGCAGGCTTGGCCGCCATGTTGAGCGGTTCCCCACCGGCCACGACAGAAACTGTTTTGACCCTGTTGTTGAATCAGCTGTCCGGCATGCCTGGCAAGCTCATACTGGTCCTCGATGACTACCATCTGGCAGCCAGCAAGCCTGTCAACGAAGCACTGGCTTTTTTGCTCGACCATATGCCAACACAATTTCATCTGGTGGTGGCCAGCCGCGAGGAGCCCGAAGTGGCGCTGGGCCGGTTGCGCGTCGAAGGGCAACTCACAGAAATCCGGCAACAACAATTGCGCTTCACTTTGGAGGAGGCGGGCGCGTTTTTCAATCAACGTCTAGCATTGGATCTATCCAAGGCGCAGGTGCAGGCGCTGGAAGCACGCACAGAGGGTTGGGTTGTCGGGCTTAAATTGGCGGCACTTTCGCTGCATCGCCAGCAGGATCCCGAGGCTTTCATTGCGTCATTTACTGGCAGCCATCGCTTCGTGCAAGACTATTTGATCGAAGAGGTCTTGCAGCAGCAGTCCGCAAAAGTACAGTCCTTCCTGCTTCGCACCTCGATCCTTGATCGTTTGTGCGGTAGCTTGTGTGATGCCGTATTGCAAAGCCGGGGCGGGCAAGGCATTCTGGAACAACTTGACCAGGCCAATCTCTTCATCGTGCCCTTGGATGCGGAGCGACGGTGGTTCCGCTATCACCACCTTTTTGCCGATTTGTTGCGCCAACGCCTGCGTCAAGAGGAGCCTGTGGAAACCTTCCACCTGCGTGCCAGCCACTGGTATGAGGCCAATGGCCTGGAGGTGGAGGCTTTTTATCAAGCCACTTCGGCAAAGGACATTCCTAGAGCCCTGCGCTTGATCGAAGGCAATGGCATGCCACTGTACTTTCGTGGAGAAACGGCGCCGGTCGTACAGTGGCTTTCATCCCAACCGCACGCCGTGCTGAACAGTTATCCCATTCTTTGGGTCGCATTCTGCTGGTCCTTGTTGTTTTCGGGCCAACCCAGTCTGCTTGAAGCGAAGTTGCAAGCTGCCGAAGCCGCCTTGCGCATTGCCCCGCAAGACCTATCGACAACAGAGATCAAGGGCCAGGTTGCCGCGCTTTGGGCGTGGTTGGCGGTGTATGGAAACGACGCTGAATCCATTTATGCGCATGCGCGCCGCGCCCTTGAATGGCTAGGTTCTGACAGTCTGCCGACCCGCACCGCCGCGCACTGCGCCCTGGGCGTGGCACAAATGTTTCGAGGGGAGCGGGTTCAGGCAAGCGCGGCCTTCGCAAAAGTGATAACGGCGGGCCAATCTTCCGGAAATTTGATGTTTGCCGCAGTTGCGTCCACGGCTTTAGCCGGCATTCAAGCGACCGATTACCAGCTTCACCGGGCGGCGTCCACTTACCGGGAGGTCATAAAAATGATTGCTGACCCAACGCATTTGCTGGGCTTTGAAGCACATCTTGGACTCGCCAAAATTCATTACGATTGGAATGAGTTGGATGAAGCGGAGTTCCATGTGCTGTTGTGTAGCCAACTTGCTGCGCGCCCGGAGAACAAAGCCGAGACAGGAGCCGATATATTGCGCGCTCGCTTGATGTTCGTCCGCAACGAGCACACCGAAGCCGAGGCCTTGTTGACACGAACCAGTGGGGCCGCAATAACAGGGCAGTTGACGAACCGGACGCTAGAAGCAGCTGACTTGCAGGTGTTGTACATGCTGCGTCGTGGCGCAATTCAACAGGCTGCCGATTTGGCCATCGAACATCAGCTTCCTTTGGGACAGGCCCGAGCGCTGCTGGCACAGGACAAGGGATTGGAGGCATTGCGTCTGACGGATGCTCATAGACGCAGCATGGAGGCGAAATGCCTCGTGCAGGAAGCACTCAAAGCCAGTGTCGCGCAGGCCATCATCCGCCATGCACTTGGCAAAACAGGCAGCGCCTTGCAAGTGTTGCGCGAGGCACTTGCGCAAGCGCAGCCGCAAGGGTCTATTCGACTCTTCGTGGATGAGGGAGCGCCTATGAATAGTTTGCTGAGCCAGCTGCAGCATGAAACGGATATCGCGCACTATGTCGCACAACTATTGGCTGCATTTGGCACACAAACGCCAGGAACTAGCCGGGTCGCAATTGCAACCACAACGGCAGCCACGCCGTCTCATTTGCCTGTTGATCCCTTTAGCCCACGGGAATTGGAAATCTTGCGCCTGATTCAGCAGGGGCATTCCAATCAAAAAATCAGTGAACGCTTGTTCCTGTCCCTGAGCACGGTGAAGTGGCACAACCAGAATATCTTTTCCAAACTGGACGTGCAAAGACGGACTGAAGCCGTTGCACGTGCGCTGGAATTAAAGTTGCTGTAGCGACCATTGCCTTGGAGTTGGGTGTGAAAACCATACTTTAGTACGGTTACAAAGAAGGTTGCCCTGCATAAACTCAATGCATGACATCCGCGATCCGAACCGATTGGAAAATTCCCCTTTCACTGCTTGCAATAAGTGCCATTCCCTGTGCGGCAGGTATTGCCCGCCTGGCCGGACTTGGCGGGCACACAGCGGTTAACGGCGACAGCGAAAGGTTTTTTGCATCGCCGGTGACCATCATGCTGCACATCTTCGGTGCCGTCCTGTTCTCTCTATTGGGTGCCTTCCAGTTCTCCACCGGTTTGCGCCAGCGTTACCCGCAATGGCACAGAGTGTCGGGTCGGATAGTGGCCGCAAGCGGCGTGGTGGTGGCTCTCACTGGAATATGGATGACCTTGATGTATCCCATCCCTGCTGCGTTGCAGGGTGACTTGTTATTGGGTGTGCGTCTGTTGGTTGGCGCTGCCATGCTGTTGGCGATTGCCCTGGCAGTGTCCGCTGCGATGCATCGCAATATTGCCAGGCATCGCGCCTGGATGATCCGGGGCTACGCCCTGGGTCTGGGCGCTGGGACGCAAGTAGGGGTGCTCCTTCCGTGGATGCTGATCTTGGGCACACCCAGCACCTTGCAACGGGACGTGTTGATGAGCTTGGCATGGTTGATCAATCTGGCCGTCGCCGAAGTGCTCATCCAAAAGCGCTCCCTTGGGATCTTCCGTTTTTATAAGGCAACACTATGAAGAAAATTACTATCACCGTCGCAATGACCGCCATGCTGTGTTCATGTGGTTTCATGACACCCGCCAAACAATATGCCGGGGACGCGTTGCGCCTATCCGACGTTGCGGCGATCAAAGGCTACCTGGGTACTCCGTTCTCGGGCGACTACCACGCCACCATCATCGGCTACACAAAAATTGAAGTCAGTGGCCCTGGCGAACGCAAGAAGTTCGGCCTGCCGGGTTTCACGGACTATCCAAATGAGATTCATGTGCGGGCCGGTGAGTATGAAGTGCAGGTCTATTGCTTTAGGGGCCTAACAAGCCACCAGCCCACAAAAACACTTGAGCTTCAAGCGGGCAAAACCTATTTACTCCAATGCAAAGTGCGAGACGGTCAGGCCCTCATCCATGTCAATGCGAGCTCCACTGAGGACCTCGCCGATTCGAAAGAAAGATTTCGATCATGAATAGTTTTCCAAAATCAGTATCTTCTATTTCCCGCGCCATCCGATTGGCCTTGGTAGTGTCTGCTGTCAGCCTAGCAGCTTGCTCGACCCTGCAAGCAACCGATACGGAGTTCTTGAAGGATCGAGCAGCGGTGCTTTTGACTGTGCCGCTGGATCGTGGTGGCGCGGCAGTGGAAATCGAAGTTTTGGATGCGGAGACGCGGCAACCACTGGCAAGCGTGGCCTACGCTCACTTCGCACCACTATCTGAATTCAACGCGCGGCTTTACTCGGGCGTGCGAGTGGTGATGGACGTGGCGCAGGGCAAGGGGCTTTAAAACCCTGACTGCGCTTGTCTTACTACATTTGTGGTGAATTTTCGATAAAAATGAACCTGTGGGTTCATTTTTATCGTCAAAATCACTTAAATGGACAAAGTAGGAATAAAATAAGGCTCAAGCTCTCAAATAATATGCATAAAAAGCTATATATTTTATAGCAATTGGGTGACCTGATCTTCACTTCCTCATGCGTCGCGTGCCGATCATTGCGGCCAGCCCGGTCAAGACCAGCAGGGGCGCGCCTGGCTCGGGTACGCCATTGGGCGGTAGGGTGGGGTCGCCAGCCACCAGCACGTTGTAGTTGGTGCCCGAGCCAAAGCTGAGCGACACGCCGGGCTGGACGGTGATGCTGTCCAGCGTGACGGTGCCAAATGCGTCCATCTCGGCGCCATTTGACGAGGCATACGTGCGCAGTGACACCTCAAACGGGTTGA
>JANOWB010000381.1:0-14093 GCA_031417695.1 Polaromonas sp. | reverse complement strand
GGTGAATTCACCGTTGGCAAATTCAACGTCAGCGTCGCTGGCCTCCATCAAATGCGCCGCAATCTTTTTGGCCTTGATCTCAATTTTGTCGAGCGCCTTCATGATGGCAGTGCCGCCAACTGACATGGAGCGCGAGCCGTACGTACCCATGCCGAAGGGCACGCGGCCGGTGTCGCCGTGCACAACATCTACCGAATCAACCGAAATGCCCAAGCGCGCTGCCACTACCTGTGCAAAGGTAGTTTCATGCCCTTGGCCATGGCTGTGCGAGCCGGTGAACACGGTGACGCTGCCTGTGGGGTGCACGCGCACTTCGCCGCACTCAAACAAACCCGCACGCGCGCCCAATGCACCTGCAATGTTGCTGGGTGCCAGGCCGCAGGCTTCGATGTAGCTGGAGTAACCAATGCCGCGCACCAGCCCTTTGGCTTTAGACGCTGCCTGGCGAGCCGGCAAGCCTTTGATGTCGGCAAGCTCGTTGGCGCGCGACAGCAACGCGCCAAAGTCGCCCACGTCGTATTGCAGTGCCACCGGGGTTTGATACGGAAACTCGGTAATAAAGTTGCGGCGGCGAATTTCGTCTTGCGACAAGCCCAGCTCCCAACCTGCGCGGGTAACGATTCGCTCCAGCAAATAAGTTGCCTCGGGGCGACCTGCGCCGCGGTACGCATCAACCGGAGCAGTGTTGGTAAACCAGGCATCGACTTCGGCGTACACCAGCGGCGTAGCGTACTGACCAGCCAATAAAGTGGCGTACAAAATAGTCGGAACTGCCGGCGCAAACGTAGACAAATACGCACCCATGTTGGCATCAGTGTGCACACGCAGCGCTAAAAATTTGCCGTCTTTGTCCATGGCCAGTTCAGCGTGGCTGGAATGATCCCGGCCGTGCGCGTCGCTGACGAATGCTTCGCTTCGGTCGGCGGTCCATTTGATATTGCGGTTGAGCTTTTTTGACGCCCATACCAAACACACATCTTCAGCGTACAGATAAATTTTGGAGCCGAAACCGCCGCCCACGTCTGGCGCAATCACTCGCACTTTGTGCTCGGGCAAGCCCATCACAAACGCGGTCAGCAGCAGGCGCTCTACGTGCGGGTTTTGGTTAGACACATACAGCGTGTAGTCGTCGTTGGCGCGGCTGTATCCACCAATCGCCGAGCGCGGCTCCATGGCGTTTGGAATCAAACGGTTGTTGGTCAAATCAATTTTGGTGATGTGCGCAGCGGTAGTAAAAGCTGCGTCAACCACGGCTTTGTCGCCAATGGCCCACTTGTAGCAATGGTTGTCTGGCGCAGCTTCGTGCAGGGCGGCGGCAGATTTTGCTTTGGTGACATTCACAACAGCGGTCAACACGTCATAGTCAACCTCAACCAGTTCGGCCGCATTTTTGGCCTGCTCAATGGTTTCGGCCACCACCATGGCGACGTGGTCGCCTACATAGCGCACCTTGCCTTGCGCAAGGATGGGGTGCGGTGGCTCTTTCATGGGGCTGCCGTCGGTGCTGGTGATGCCCCAACCGCACGGCAAGCCATTGATTTTGTCGGCCGCTACATCGGCGCCAACGAATACGTCGAGCACGCCCGGTGCGGCTTTGGCAGCGTCAATATTGATGCTTTTGATGTTGGCATGTGCATGCGGTGAGCGCACAAACACCGCGTAGCTTTGATTGGCCAGCGTGATGTCGTCGGTGTACTGGCCGCCGCCGGTTAAAAAGCGATAGTCTTCCTTGCGGCGGATAGATGCGCCAATATTGGGAAGTGTTGCGAAGTCTGGTGCGCCCATGAGAATGCTCCTGAAGTGGTTTAAATGAATGAATACAAAAAGAAAATAATCGCCTAAGCGGCCATGGCGGCAGCGCCAGTCCGAACGGCTTTAACAATGTTTTGATAACCCGTGCAGCGGCAAATGTTGCCTTCGAGGTTTTCGCGAATTTCGATTTCGCTGGCCTTTGGGAGCCGATTGCACAAGTCAACCGCGCTCATCACCATGCCAGTAGTGCAGAAACCGCATTGCAGGCCGTGGCACTCTTTGAAGGCCGCTTGCATGGGGTGCATGGTGCCGTCTTTGGCGGCCAGCCCTTCAATGGTCGTGATGTCTGCGCCTTGTGCTTGGGCCGCCAACATGTTGCAGGACTTGACCGCACGGCCATTCATGATCACGGTGCACGCGCCGCACTGCGCGGTGTCGCAACCCACATGGGTACCCGTGAGCAGCAACTTTTCTCTGAGAACTTGAACCAACAAAGTGTTGGCTGGCATGTCAACGTTGGAGGATTTGCCGTTGACGGTAAATTGAACTTGCATGTGTCTGTCTCCTGATGGCTATTGAGTGGCTACGGAATTTTCAGCGCCTGAAAAGCGCGAAACTTTTTCATTATTCGAGTAGACGCACCGGTCATTACTAGGCAAAACCCTTGCACCGGCGGCAAAGAAATACTTATTCTCAAAATGCAACACTCGGAGAAATTCGAGCTGCCCTACCTTGCCCGCTTGACTCTGGTAAGGTGTTGCATCAGCTAAAGTTTGTTCTGTCAGCCGAGTTCGCCGTCAAAAAAGCTATACATGTTGCAAGTCAGCCATCCGCCAGCCGAACAGCGCCTTGCGCAGATTGCGCGCTCACGGGTGGCCGCGCTGTACGACGGCGACCCGGCAGCACAGCGCGGCACGCAAGCCTGGATTCAACGCTCTTGGCAGCGCTGCCTAGCCAGTGGGCATCGGCCAGATCACATCGCCACTTTTGAAGCCGTTTCTCCCCATGCGCCAGCCCACACGCGGGACGCAAACCAAGCGCTGCTCAGCGTTGCAAAGCCGATGCTGGAGCAACTTGGCGCCACCATTTCCAGCACCCGCTATTTCGCCATATTGACGGACGCGCGCGGCGTAGTGGTTGGCAGCTACGGCAACATCGACCGCAGTGACCCGCGAGCCGACCTGATCACCCGTATTGGCTGCGACTTATCTGAAAGCCGCGTGGCAACGACCGCCATTGGCGCAGCGCTGGCCGAGCTTGAGCCGATTTGGCTGCACCGGGGCGAGCATTTCTTTGAAAGTAACTCGGTGTACAGCTGCGCAGGCGCGCCGCTGTTCGGGCACCAAGGCCAGTGCATCGGCATGCTGGACTTAACCGGCATTGACGCGATTGAGCGGCCAGAACTCAAGCACCTGGTGGCGCAGTCTGCCCGCAGTATTGAAAACGCATTGACGATTGACCGCATAAAAGGCACGCGCGACATTTTGGTGCGCTTGAACTGGCCCGGACGAACACTGGGCGATGACAGTGACGGACTGGTGTGCTTGAACGCAGATGGCTTCATCACCGCCGCCAATCAAACCGCCAGGCAAATGTTGCCGCAACTAGCCCCGGTTGCCCACGCCACCGCTGCAGAACCGACAGGCCAGCTGCATCACAGCAGCGACATGTTTGCGATAGGGTTTGAAGCTTTGTTCAATGCCGCCCGCGCAAGTAACCAGCAATCGGTACTAGACGTGCCGCTATGGTCTGGCTTGCGCTTGAGTGCCCGAGCACTTGGCGCTGCCGATGCGTTGAGCCAAGTCGTTCGCACCGCCACAAAAGGGCAAGCGCACCAGCCGCTCAAAGAAATTGAAACCGCTTTAATACGCAAGGCGGTGGACGACGCACGCGGCAACGTGCTGCAGGCTGCAAAAGAGTTGGGCGTCAGCCGCGCCACCGTTTATCGGCGCCTGGGCGCGCTGCTAAAACGCAAATAGATTACTTAGGGTAACGGCGGCACAACAGTTAGCGCATGGGCTGTCAGTGCTTGTGCCCAGTGGCATGGCTGGCAGCCTTATCGCCCATTGGCAAGGGCGCTGCTGTTCGCACTTCCAGATTCAACTCCAGTTGACTCTCCAGTCCTTTAGAGTCTTTAAAGCGCAACGTCACTGGCACTTTACTTCCCGGCAGCACCGCGCTCTTTAAGTCCAGCAGCATGACGTGATAACCACCTGGCTTGAGTTCAACCGCGGTGCCCGCGGGCAAGTTCAGATTTGGCATGGCGCGCATTTTCATTACGTCGCCCTCCATTTTCATTTCATGAACTTCACCCAAGCCCGCAACTGGCGACGAAACGCCGACCAATGTCGCGCCGTTTTTAGCCGTAATGCTCATGAACGCTCCGGTGCCCTTTTGGCCTGGCACGGTGCTGCGCACCCAAGCGTTTTTGACCTCAATTGGCCCTGCGCCAGTTTGGGCAAACGCCGTACCGCCAACAAACGTTAAAGCTGAAAACACCGCCGCAGTGGCGCAGATTGATTTAAAAAGTGACATTGAATTTCCTTAACTAAGTTGGTGTTAATGTTTGTGCTCAGTCGTGCCCGTGCTGGCAGGCTTGCCCGTTGTGGTTACCTCTAGCAGCGCGGCTGGCGACTTCATGCCTTGGGTCGATGTGCCTGCTGCGGGCACTTCTGACCAGTTGTTGCTTCCCGACTCACAGGTTTGCAACACCTTAAACCACATTGGCCCCGCAGTTTCAGGCAACTTGCCGCGCAGCATGAATTCATCTAAGTGCGCCGGAGGCAAAGCTGCCTCTTTCGTCGTCGCCGTCCAGGTCACACTGGTGTTGCCTTGTTGAGTGATCGCCCAGCCGGCTTTGGCAAAAGGCTTGGCAGATTGAAAACCCTGGGGAATTTGCACAACAAGGGCGGTTGTGGGTGAGTCGCCGCAGCCATGGCTCACTTGAAAAACTGCCTTGTAGACACTGCCTGCTACGGCAGATTTATTTTCTAAAGAAATGTGTGAAAAAGACGCTGTAGGCCAGTAAATAAGGGCGCAAACAGCTATGACTTTAATAGCGACTAGAAGTTTCATGATTTGCTTTTAAATAGGTAAGCCACATTTCGCCAGGTAAAGCGTCGCATAAATTGAGCGACACTCCGGCGAAAACGCAGCGGTACAGAAATACAAAAATTGGGAAATAAAGCAAGCGCTTGCGCCGCAGTTTTCACCACGTTTGGGCGTTGAAACTAACAACAAGCGTGCTGCCAAAACAGCCCACCTGTTCGGCTCAAGCCAGAGGCTTGAGAAGTTTCAATTCAACTTGCGGGCGGCCCGCGGCTGGGCGGCAGGCCTTCAACAAGCGCGGCCCAATCAAACGAAAAATCCACACTCGCCAAGTGCTGGTCGGGCTGGCTCGGCAGAGCGTACTCGGCAAACAGCGGCGCCGCCAGTGCTAGCGAGCCGCATAAATCGCAATGCTGGCCGTCAGGCTTTACGTTGCCAGTGACGCCGCCCGAGCCATCAACAGCTTTGCTCAGCGAACACAGCCCGCCAAGCTTTCCTGTACGAACCTCTTCGGCCAACATAGATGCTGGCGCTATCAGTGCAGACACAACTGCCAAAAAACTCAGTAAAGCAGCAAGTCGCCTCCATAAAGGCAATTGATACGAATAATTGAGCAGGGTAACCACAACCAGAGTATAGAAAAAAGCTGGGGCAATAGCAAAACGCAGCAAGCCGCTGACCTCAGCGCGGCTGGAATTTGCAGCTTCGCGCTGAAGTAAACTAAAACGTTGACGACTTCACTCACAGGCCCCATGGGCGACCTTACCAACGCAGACAGCGGCGCACTGGCTGGAGAAAAACCAGACCTAAATGCAGCATTGGCGTCTGCAAGCACGACGGCTCAAGCGCTTGCCCCGTCTGCAAAAGCGGGGCACTTTGACGAACTGCGCGGCGCAGTTGCACCGCACTCATCGGCGGTAAATGCATTTCAATCTCAATCGCAGTCCCAGTCTCAATCACCTCCCGGTTCAGGTTCGAGTCAATCTTCTCAAGGCTCCGGAGTCGTTAGGGATAACAAACCTGCAAGCATTCATTCGCATTGGGATTCGTTTTTTGAGTTTTTGGGCGCCAGCGGCTTTGCTGACCTAAACCAGCGCACGGTTAATTTAAAAAGGCAGATTCGCGATAACGGCGTCACGTACAACGTTTACGCCGACGCTAACGGCCCGCAGCGCCCGTGGTCGCTAGACCTTTTGCCACTGATCATTTCTCCAAGCGACTGGGCGCACATTGAGGCGGGCATTCAACAACGCACGCGGCTTTTAAACAGCATCATGGCCGATGTGTACGGTCCACAATCGTTGCTGTCGCGCGGACTTTTGCCAGCTGCACTGGTGCAGGGGCACCCGGGCTACCTGCGAGCCATGCAGGGCGTGCAGCCTGCAGGTGGCATGTTTTTACACATTGCTGCGTTCGACCTCGCACACGGGCCCGACGGTAAGTGGTCAGTCGTGTCGCAGCGTACGCAGGCGCCGTCTGGCTTGGGGTATTTGCTTGAAAATCGCCTGAGCATATCCATGCTTTTTCCTGAGGCATTTCGCGGAATGCGCGTGCAGCGCCTAGCCGATTCGTACAAAGCGCTGGTCGACAGCATGAAGGCACTTAGCCAGCAAGCCGACAGCCGCATCGTGCTGCTGACCTCTGGGCCGTACAACGAGACCTACTTTGAGCACGCTTACCTGGCACGCTACTTGGGCCTGACGCTGGTTGAAGGCAAAGACCTGCTGGTGCGGGATGAGCGATTATTTTTAAAAACACTGCAGGGCCTCGAGCCAGTGCACGGCGTTTTAAAGCGGCTCGATGACGAGTTTTTAGACCCACTAGAGCTGCGCGCTGACTCGACGCTTGGCGTGCCAGGTTTGCTGCAAGTGATTCGGGCTGGCAATGTGCAGGTGGCCAACGCGCCCGGCTCGGCGTTTTTGGAGTCAAGCGCCCTGCTCGGCTTTTTGCCTGCATTGTCTGAAGAATTGCTGGGCGAAACGCTCAGCTTGAGCTCGCTTAGCACTTGGTGGTGCGGGGAACAAGCCGTGATGCAAAGCATGTTGGCGCAGCTTAAAAACTGCGTCATCAAACCCACCTACCCGGCTACCGGCATGGCCTCTGTGCTGGGCCACACGCTTAACCAGCGTGGGCTTGACGAGTGGGCGGGCAGAATTGTGCGGGGCGGCAACGACTACACCGTTCAAGCCTATGTGCCGCTTTCGCAAACGCCGACTTGGCAAAGCAATCTCATCGCGCCGCGTTCCGCCATGCTGCGGGTGTTTGCGCTGCCCGATGGGCATGGCTCGTGGCGGGTGCTGCCGGGCGGTTTGGCTCGCCTGGCTGGCAAGGACGACAACATTGCCTCCATGCAATATGGCGGCAGCAGCGCAGACGTTTGGGTAACGGCTGCCGCTACACACAACGCTCATCGCGCAGCAGATAACGCATTCGCCCCGTTCGAGCCGCTACCATTAACCGTTGCGCCACATGCAAATGCAGCAGGGCCAGAGCTTGCCGCCTCGTCAGTGGTGGCCCAGCCGGTGGGCACGAGTCGCAAGCAGCCCGTGACAAGCCGTGCGGCTGAAAATCTTTTTTGGTTGGGCCGCTACAGCGAACGCGCAGAAAACTCGCTTCGACTGGCGCAGCTAACGCTGCACAGCTTGGCGGGCGACGAGCAGTCGTCGCCGCTGCTTTTGAATTGGGTCAGCGCCCTGGCAGTCAGCAATTCGCTGGTGCTTGACAGCGTACCCACCGCAACGCAGGCCAGGCGCGTTTTTGAACGCGCCTTGATTGCTGCGCTGCCTAACATCGATGAAAACGCCAGCGTTGGCTTTAACTTGTGCGCCTTAAAAAGCGCGGCGTCTGCGGTGCGCGAGCGGCTTTCGCAGGAGCAGTGGCACGTGATTGTGCAAATGGAGCGTGATTTTTTTAAGCACTGCAGTGCGTTCGTAAAACCTGAGCCGGACTACAGCCTGGCAGCCGCCCTAAGCGCACTGGACGCTACCAGCAGCTATTTGGCAGCCATTACCGGCGCGCAAACCGACCGCATGATGCGCGACGACGGCTGGCGCCTGCTCAGCATTGGCCGGCACATTGAGCGCTTGGGCACGTTGTCAAGCGCGCTCGCCAAAGGGTTCACCACCCGAGCAGTGCTTGACGACAGTGGTTTCAGCGCCATCGTTGCGCTGTTTGACAGCACCATCACCTTTCATGCGCAATACCAGCAGCGCCGAGACCTGTCTGCGCTGCTTGAATTGCTGGTGCTTGACCAAGACAACCCCCGTTCACTGAGCTGGGTGCTGAAGTCGCTCAAGAACCGGCTAACCAAACTGATTGGCAATACCGCCAGAGAAGGCGAATCGGCAAATGCGGCGCTGCTGCATTTCGCCTTGCACGAACTGCCAGACCTGGCCAATGTGTTGCAAGAGGCCGCCCAAAGCGGCGACACGTCACCGCTGGTACAGGCCTTTGAGCGTTGCCGGATATGCGCGTTTGAACTGTCAGACGAATTGGGTCGGCGTTACTTTAGCCACGCCAACGCCCGCGATTTCAACGCGGTCAGCGTTGGCGCCTGAGCTGCTGCGCAAGAAAACGAAGCACGCCACACCACACGACTGATTTGATGCACCCATGCTGTTAAACCTTCATCACGAGACGCATTACCGCTACAGCCCTGCAGTTGAAAATGCACACCATATCGTGCATCTACAGCCTGCCAGCGACTTGGCACAAACGGTACTTAGCCACCAGCTGCACATCAGCCCGCTGCCGGACCACCAACGCGACGCGCAGGACGTTTTTAGCAATTACCAGACGTTTTTTTCAGTCCACCGCAGCCATCTTGAGCTGAGTGTCAGCGCCAGCAGCGTTGTTAACACCCACCGAGCACAAAGCCATCACAACTGCGGCAATGCGCCATGGGAAAGCACACGAGAACGCTATGTTTACCGCGCGGGGAGCCCGCACGACGCAGCCTGGCAGTTTGTTTTTGCATCACCCTTCGCGCCTGACAGCCGCGAATTCCCCGAGTTTGCTGAATTCGCAGCGCCAAGCTTTTTACCCAGCAGGCCGTTAGCCGAGGCTGCTCACGACTTGATGAGTCGCGTGCACAGCACCATGAGCTATGACGGCGACGCAACTGACGTGAACACGCCGCCCCTGTTGGCGCTGCGCCAGGGCAAGGGTGTTTGCCAAGACTTTGCGCACGTCATGGTGGCCTGCTGCCGCGCGCTTGGCCTGCCCGCACGCTACGTAAGCGGCTACATGTTGACTCAGCCATTGGCGGGGCAAAGCAGGCTGATTGGCTGCGACGCAACGCATGCCTGGGTGCAGGTGTACTGCGCAGACCCGCAAGACCCAGAGCGTGGCGAGTGGCTTGACTTTGACCCGACGAATAACCGCGTTCCACTAGACGAATACATCGTGCTGGCAACCGGTCGTGATTATCTGGACGTGTCGCCGGTTCGCGGCGTGATTCATGGCGGCGCGCAGCACACGCTGAGCGTCGCTGTCACCGTTACGCCGGTAGACTCGGTTTTTGCAACTGCCTGATGTACGGCGCCGCAAGCAACAAGCAAGCGCGCTAGCCGATTTTCAATTCACCCTCAAAAAGGAAAACGCAATGACCACCCAACCAGACATCTACCAAACCTTAACTGCACTGGGCATCACGCTGCCACCGTTGTCCATTCCGGCGGCAGCCTACGTGCCGTATGTACAAACCGGTAACCTGATTTTTATCAGCGGCCACATTGCCAAAGCCAACGGCCAGCCGTGGGCCGGGCAGCTCGGCAAAAACATCACGCTAGACGAAGGCAAAGCCGCTGCCCGCGCCATTGCCATTGACCTGATGGGCACGCTACACGCAGCTTTGGTGGCTGTCGGCAAGGACTTGAATCACGTTAGCCGCATTGTCAAACTGATGAGCCTGGTGAATTCCACCGGCGACTTCACCGAGCAGCACCTGGTAACCAACGGTGCCAGCCAGTTGATTGCCGAGGTGTTTGGGCCCGTCGTTGGAGCCCATGCTCGCAGTGCGTTTGGCGTGGCCCAAATTCCGATGGGTGCCTGCGTTGAGATTGAAATGATCGCTCAAATCGCCTAGCTCTAGCAGTTTTTACAGCAGCAAACGCTATTTTATTAATAGCTTCTCGCGCCCGATTTTATTGGGCTGTATGGGTATTTAATATCAAAAAAGCGCCTCAAAGGCTACACCAGCTCAACGCTGCTGGCCGCTGTTGAAGCTGATTGGGTTTCACCGCGGCGGCGGTTCACATTGCTCCGAAGGGGCGTAGCCACCTTCTCAAACCGCGATGGCACGCTGAACATTCGCTCCAGCGCAAGCCGCACCTGCGTCAGGCGCGGATCGTGCTCGTGTGCGTCGTCGGTGGTGTCGTTGATGCAGAAAAAATCAAGCTCACCGATTTCTGATTCCAGGCTCAGCAGTTGCTCACCCGTCTGCGCGTCACCTGTAGACACATAACAGTGCGGATAGTTTTTGAGTTGGGCCACGCCGTGGGCAAGCGCCCAGCGCAAAACAAAGTCGGACACGATGCTGGGCTTGTCCCACACCCTGAAGCGCGTGCTGCGCACAGCGGCAAACATATCGGGCGCGCAAGTTTCAACAGCCAGCAACAGCGTCTTGAGCATGGGGCGAGGCGCGTGCGCAAAGGTACGCGGCGTGTGGTGGTAGCTTTCCTCGCGGCCCGGCGCACCGGCGTGGGCAGCCAGCCACTGCCTGGATAAGCGGCAGCCGTTTTCAAGCGAAGTTGCCTCTGCCAGCAGCGGTTCGCCGACCACAGGCGCGTCGTCAGACCATGCAGTAAACACTCCGCCCGGCCAAAACCAGTCGTCGACGTCTACCGGCGCGCCAAAAAACACGTCGTCGTTAAAGTAAAAGTAACGCTCAGACAGGCCCGCAATTCTGTGAATGTACGACTCGATGTTGCCTGAATCGAAGGTCGGCAGGCAGCCCGCCGGTATCAAGTCGCGGTGGTCAACAACGGTTATGCCGCTGGTTGCTGCCAGCCAGGCCGGCGTTTGATTGTCTGTAACGATGTACACATGACCATGGTCAGGAAAGTACTTTTCAAGGGCGCGCAAGCTGTAGCGCAACTCATCGTTATCACGAAATCGGCCTTCCACATTTCCGTAAACCGCCATGCTGCTCAGGGAACAGGCGGTTAGCGTTTGCGCGGCGCGCTGCCGTTTGACTCGCCATTGCGGATCATTGCCGTCTACCCAAAGGTAAACAATATCAATTTTATTTTGTGCTGACATGAAAAATGACTACGCTTTCGGTAGGGTGCGTCCGAACCGGTGACAAAGCGAATTAAATAGTGTTAGTTAAATCGAAAACCCACCATTTTATCGTGACGGCGTTATTACCGCTGAGTAAGCAAAAGCGGCTGCGCCCGCAACATCGCCTGTCTGCGGTTCAAGATGAGCCTGCTTAGCCTGAAAAGGGCTGACTTAACATGGCAAACGAGAGTAGTCGCCCACATCCGCCCAATTCATCGGAAATGTTGAACCCACCGCCCACCGTACCTCCGCCGTCTGATCAGCAAATTGAGTCCGCGCTGCTGGCCTTCGTTGCCAAGCGCGGCCACAGTGCCAGCGCCTGCCCATCGGAGGTGGCGCGCCAGCTGCGGCCTGAAAGCTGGCGTGAATTGATGCCGAGCATCAGGCGGGTCGCGTCGGAACTTGCTCAAAACCGACTCCTGGAAATTACCCAGCGCGGCTTGAAAATATTGCCAAACCAACCCTTCAAAGGCCCAATTCGAATCCGCATGGCGAAATGAAGACGAGACAATTGATTACAAAGTATTAGTCAATTTGGGGGATATACGAGCGGCACACATTGCAATACACTTTTTTGCAGCAATTAATGCGGTTGCATTTATGAACATTTACGCCGTGAAAGCCCCTTGAACGTCCCTTGAACGTCCCGTTTACGAGCTGTAAACCAAAAGCCCCCCGCCTCCAAGCCAAATTCATGCCTCAATTGTTTGATTTACCTGCTGACTTAGCGACAGAAGTGCCTGTGCTCCGCTTGGGGCTGGCTGGCTTCAATGAAATACAGTGCAAAGCGATTACTTGCATGCTGGTCAAGCCCATAGTGGGCCTTTGCGCCTGGCAGATCAGTCCGCTGCAACTCGCTGATGGTTGGCTGCTGTGCGGCGAGAAAAGTGCGCCCACCACTGATACGCATCAAGACGCGCTGCGCGTCGCAGCCGGTTTGCCGGGCGATGACTCCCTGATACTTAATTTGAGTGAGGTTACCCGGCCGCTGGCTTTTTCGCTGCCACTGGCAAGCCCGGACATTGAAGCGCGCCTTACTTTTAGCACCCAGTCGGAGTCCAGCCTTTATGAGGTGCTGTCTGCTTTTGAGCAGTGGCTGACCCCGCTGCGTTCAAAGTTTGTGCTGGGCTCGCAGTTGATGGAGCGCGAATCGCAACTCAAGCGCATCGTCTATCACGTGTCGTGCAGAGGGCAGTTGCTGGCCATTCTCGATTTTTCCGAATGGCGAATTGGCTTGCTGCCCGACGCCACGCCTGAACAATTCGAAAAAGCCGTTTGGGAAAAGCGGCCCGCCCAAGCCAACGCAATGCCAGCCCACTTTGTACAAAGCAGCGTCGAACAGCTCCGCTGGGTTTATGCCCAACACACCCAGCGCGATGTATTGCCGCTGCGCTACCAACGCCAGCCGATTTACTTTGCGCAAACGCCCAACGTGCCGCAAACCTGGCTGGAGCCAGCGCACTTGCTGCTGCTAAGGGAGCTTTCCATCAGGCCCGCCACGCTGCAAGAGTTAACCCAGCGCACCTTGATGACCGTGCCTGAACTCAACAGACATCTGGCTTGCTTGTACTTTGCGGGCAGCCTGACAACGACGCCAGAAAAAGCCGCGACCCGCGCGTTCAGCGAAGCCGCGTTAGCGGCAGTGGCACCGCGGCGGGTCCCACGCCCCGACCGCACAGCGCCCACTATTTTTAATTCAACGTTGCCGCCCGAAACAGCCGAAGCGCACGACCAAGACAGAACCGCGCCTGCCGGACTTCAGCGCCACTAGGCCAGGCGCTATCAAGTCAAGCGCTATTGAGTCAAGCGCCGCCAGATTGCTCAACTGAGCGAGCTTGGATTGCTATTAATAAATGAGCTTCTCGCGCCCTGATTTATTGGCCAAAACACCAAAAAGGCATTCGAAAATCGCCTTAAAAGGCTATTCAACCCTCGTCACAGTGGTGGGTTTAAATCCCAAGTCAGATGCTTTGCCTTTGCGCGCTCTGGCGGCTCTGGCGTTGTTCAGGCTGCGAATTTCCAGCGTTTCGTCGCGGGCTTTTCCGCCGCGGCCAATGCCGTCAATACGCACACTTCGGGTGTAGGCCGCAGCACCAGCCAGCGCGTCTTTAGCCTCCAGGTCGATCAGCATCAAGCCGCGCCCACCGCCTGTCATTTGTTTAAGCTCTGAAATTTCGAAGGTCAGGATTCGACCGCCGGTCGAAGCGCAGACAACGTGGGTGGCCGGGCTCAAAGGCGTGCCGCCTGACGTGCCAGATGCATGTGAGGGTTTGCAAATCGTCTCGCCTTCAGCGCAGCTGATAAACGCTTTGCCCGCTTTGGGCCGGGACGTCATCGCCTCCACACTTGCTAAAAACCCATAGCCGCCGCTGCTGGATAAAAGCAGCGTGGCGCTCGCCGGACCAGCGAAATAATGCAGGGACTGCGTGCCAGATTCCAGCTCAATCAATGTCGTGACCGGCTGGCCGTCACCGCGCGCGCCAGGCAGCAGCGACACCGCTACTGAGTACACGCGCCCCACGCAGTTTCCAGATGAAGCTTTAGCGGCGCTACCAAACACCAGTAACGTATCAACGGTGCGGCATTCAAAGCAGCCGTACAAGCCGTCGCCTTCTTTGAAAGCAAAGCTGCCCGCTTCATGACCATGGCCTGTACGGGCGCGAATCCAGCCTTTGCTGCTGACCACGACGGTGACGGGCTCGTCAAGTACCTTAACTTCCAGCACAGCTTTTTTATCGGCCTGGATAAGTGTGCGGCGGGCATCACCAAACTGCTTGGCGTCCGCTTCAATTTCTTTAACCATCAAGCGCTTAAGCGCCGCTGGGCTACCTAAAATTTCTTCCAGGCGGCCCTGCTCTTCACGCAGGGTTTTGAGCTCTTGCTCAATCTTGATGTTTCATGTGAATTCATTTCCATCTGTTCAGGAAAACGTAGACGTACAGCCGGGACAACTCCTGGGATATCATATAGGAAACATGACTATGTCAGATATTGCCGTAAAGGTTAATACT